>JAPLDC010000297.1 GCA_026391935.1 Bacteroidota bacterium
TATATTATTAAGAATGGCGAATTGATGGAGCTTAAGCCCGATAAACAATCCATAGGCTACAATGATGAGATGACCCCATTTGTTAATCATGAAGTGAAATTAGAAAAAGGTACTTCTTTTTATCTTTTTACTGATGGATATGCTGATCAATTTGGTGGTTCTAAAGGAAAAAAATTCAAGTATAGTCAGATGAAAGAAAGTTTTCTTGCAATTCATGATAAACCGATAGCGCAACAGAAGTTGCACCTTATTAAGAATTTTGAAAATTGGAGGGGTAATTTAGAGCAAGTTGATGATGTTTGTGTAATTGGTGTCAGGATTTGATTGAAAACGGGATTCAATTAAGGCACAAATTTTAAACCCACAACGATCACATGGTAATTATAATTAAATAATTGAACACTTTCTTTTTTATTTTCCATTTGATACAAGCCGTATAAGGAGATGTGTTTATTAACATTTAAACTAGCCAAAGCAGACCATCTTGAGGTTGTCAGGTCGGGAGAGTTGTTCACCAGATATCCGTTTTCTTCAATAATATTATTTCCAACATTAGAAAGATAACTTGTCGTAATAGAAATTCGTTTTGAAGGTTGTATATAAATATAGGGCGAATAAGAGGTGTAAGTTGTTGAATAACTATTAGAGGTATGGATATAAGCCCTGCAACCGATAATTAGCCTGCTGTTTCCTAAAATAGAATAAGCCAAAGTTCCATTATGGTTGAATTGGATTGTACTGTCCATATTTGAAACAGTAGTTCCAACCGACAGTGAAATTTTTTTTATGTTTTTTTGAATTTCTAATGAGCCAACAAAACTATTTGATCTACTAACAACCGTTCCAGACTTTGGTGGTGGACGCATACCGGAGGGGGGCATAGCGTTAGAAGGGCTTGTTAATGTATTAGAATTTTTTGTATTTATTAATTGAATGGCAGGAGAAATCAACCAGTCTTTCTTTAAAGGAATGGAAAATTTTAGGTAGTATTGGAGTTGTCTGTTTGTACCTAAAAAACTTTTTTGCTTAAAATATGTAAGTGCATGAAATACTGAAGTGCTGTTTTTTATATAGTGATTTATCCCAAATTGATAATAAGTAGCATTGTCAAAATAATTTGTATTTGTCTTTTTTACTCTATCATAATAACTAGTGCTGTCCGTTTTTTTTGAACCGCCCTCAACCATAACAAATCCAATTTTTGAAAGTGTGTTTGTTCCTGTTTTTTTTGCAAGTTCTTCACCGAATTGTTTGCTGAACATTCTTGCTGCTTCAAATCTGCCAGTGAATATATAACAGTAATATAAGTATTCCTGCGCAGATGCGTCATTCGAATTATACTTTAAAGCTTTTTTAAAATAACCTTCAGCCAGACAATAATTTTTCCGCTCATAATAAGCGATACCAATCCTCATTTCCAGATAAAAATAATCGACCCCATTTTTTACTGCCGTATTTCCATATTTTATTAATTCAGGCCAATTTTTATCAAGGTATAATTGATAGCTTTTTTGTTCTACGGATGCAGAATTTAAGGTGTCTTGAGCGGCACCTTTGGTAAGTTGTAATATAAAAAATAAAATGAATGTTTTCGAGATGCTATTTAAATGCATTTATTGTTTTTTTATTGTGTACTTACATTTTTCAAAATCTTTTAATTTTATTTTTTTGATATAAAAACAAAATCATTAAAATTAGCTTTAACTTTTCCAGATAATGCTAGTAATTATTTCAGGTTTATAATTCTATTATTTATTGAAATCTGCTTATGGAATTATTTTTATTCCAACTAGAAAAGTATTGTAATGGTAATCGAATTTTTGAACCATTTCTGTTTTGTCTTCCCTTTGATATAAACTATAAAAGGAAAAATGTTTATTGAGATTTATATTAGCAATTACCGACAACTTTGAAGTAGTAAGGTCGGCAGAGTTGTTTATCAAGGCTCCATTATTTTCCATGATATTTTGTCCATTATTCAGTAGATAGCATGCCGTTAATGATAGGCGATTTATGGGTTCGGTATAAATAAATGGTGAAAAAGATGAATAGGTAGTTTTATAAATGTCATTTGAGTGAAAATATCCAGTGCCTCCTAAAACCAGTTTGCTGTTTCCTAATGCAGAAAAAGAGATGCTTCCGAAATGATTCAATTGAGTTGTATTATCAAAATTGGAAACGGTTGTTCCGATAGTCAGTGCTAATTTTTTAATTCTTTTCTGAATAGAAATTGATGCAACAAAGTAATTTTTTGAAGTAGGAGTCAATTTTTGGCCCTCTTGTGCCTTTTTAATTGGGTCATTATAAGCATCTATTTGCTGTTGATTGTTTGTCAGCTGTTGTTGAATGTTGATCAACTGTTGTTGTATGCCATTTAATTGCTGTTGTATATTGTAAAGATCCCCTTGCAAAAAGACTAACTGATCATGTTGCATTGGTGGCAAAGGTTGTGGCAAAGCTAGCAATTGGTTAATTTGAATTTGATCGTTTGCAGCTTGTTGTTGTAATAATTGCTGCTGCTGTGTCAGCTGCTGTTGTTGTTGAGTTAATGTTTGTTGCTGTGGTTGAAGTTGTTGTATCAATGCTTGTTGTTCTTGCGTTAATTTCTGTTCTGCTTTTGCAGATGGAGAAGTATCGGGTGTTTTTTTATAATTTATAAAATGGATAGAAGGAGATATCATCCAATCGTTTTTGGCTGGAATGTTTGCCATTAAATAATATTGCATCTGTTTAATGCTATTGCTACCATAGATCTGTGGGTTAATTAATCCGGGTATAGCGGAATAATATTGTTGTTGGTAATAGCTTGCAGCATGTAACAAAGAGAAATTGTTTTTTACAAAATGGGTTAGAGATAATTGGAAAAAGTTTGCAGGGCTAAAATAATTATGACTAATATTTGTTGATGAGTCAAGAAAGTTGCTGCTGTTGTTTATTTTTGTTCCTCCTTCAAGGTTAACAAATCCAATTGAAGATAATTTATTTGTTCCAATTTTATTAGCTAGTTCAGGACTGAAGTTTTTACTCAATTTTCTTGACTCCTCGACTCTTCCCATAAAGAGATAACAAAAGTATAAATACTCCTGAGCTAATTCATCGCTGGAATTTAATGCTAAAGCTTTTTTGAAATGTACTTCAGCAAGACAATAATTTTTCTTTTCGAAGTATGCTATTCCAACCCTCATCCGCAAATAGAAATAATCATAATCCTTGTAAATGGCTTTATTTCCAAAACTAATTAATTCAGTCCAGTTCTTATCAAGGTAAAGTTGATAGCTTTTTTGTTCAATAATAGAAGGGTTCAAAGTGTCTTGAGCGAAACTTTTGCTTACTTGAAATAAAAAAACAAGTATAAATATTTTGTAAACTTTACTGAAATTCATTATCTTCTCCTTTCTGATCGACATCGAACTCTTCTGATTAAAAATTGCTTTTCTCTAGAAGTTTGAAATGTATATTTTCTTATTTAATCAAACTTAAGCCTTCCAATGCAGATTTGTCATTTGGGCTATACAATAATGTTTTGTTGAACAAAGTGATGGCCTCATTTTTATTTCCAAGAAAATAATTGGTCCAGGCGCTCATCAACATGTTGTTATATCCGAAAGGATAAAGATTCAAAGAGACATCAAAATATTTTTTTGCATTTACATAATCTTTACGGTAATAATAAATTGAACCTAGATTGTAATTTGCAGAAGCATTTTTAGGATCTAATTTTAAGATAGCTAAATAGTTTTTCTCGATATCATTCCAGCTTTCTAATTTTGTTAAAGTATTGATAATCGCCCATAATGGTTCTTCTGCTGCAGGCATTAACGCAATCGCTTTTTGATAAAATCCAACCGACTCTTTGTGCTTCCCTGCAAGATAATTCAACCAGCCTAAACGGATATTGATCTCATAGGATGCTGGACTGTATACGGTATTCAGTTCTGTGATTGCTGCATCATATTTTTGAGCTGCTTCATAGCTATACGATTGACTAAATGCATTCATTAATGTTTTGTCTTGCCCATGAACATTTAATGATGCGAAAATAATAAGTGCTGCGATTGTTTTTTTTAAAGATCCCATTTTTCAGTTATTGTTATGAATTGTTTAAAATAATTTATTTTTTTGACGAGTAATTTATTTGCAA
>JAPLDC010000503.1 GCA_026391935.1 Bacteroidota bacterium
ATCAAATTTGAATATCATTAATTGGTGGTCTGTATTTATCGCATTGTTAACATTTACAATCACTAAATTATTGATCCGAATTTCCATTTTAATTCCGGCACCTTTAATTGCGATATCTGTTGCAACATTTTTGTCGGCTACTATTTTGTCGGGTAAAGGAATTATAATTGTGAAAGATATTTATGGAAGCATCCCAAATAATTTTTTCGTTTTTACAGGACCTTCAATACCATCAATAAGCTTAGGGTTGATAGGAAATATTATTTATTTTGTAATTGCAATTGTGTTTGTTTCCGGAATTGAAAGTTTATTGTGTTCCACAATGGCAGATAAAATGGCCAAAAATAAACGCACCAAATTTAACCCGGATAAAGAATTATGGGGACAAGGTTGGGTACAGATCATCATTCCAATTGTAAACGGATTTCCGTGTACCGGAGCTTTGGCAAGAACCGCCACAAGTATAAAAGCGGGCGCTAAAACTCCTTTGGCAGGCTATTTTAAAGCCATACTTAAATTAGCTTTAGCATACTATCTGGCACAATACTTAGAATTAATACCTATGGCATGCATTGGAGGTATTTTAGTTTGGGTAGCGAGTAATATGGTTAATCTTGCCGAAATTATTGAAGTTGAAAAGAAAGGCAAATTTGAGTTTACAATGATGATCTATACGGCTGTAATGGTTCCGGCAACTGATTTTTTTACAGGCGTTTTATCTGCGTTGATTATTTATTTTACAACTAAATATATTTATCGTAAACAAAAAATGAGCAAAATCTTAAGAAGCCGCAAATCATCAAATTTTTAATTAATATTGACTTAACATAGCATAAATAAGCACATATTTCCTCTATTTCACCGACTTTAGATGCCATATCTTCGAAATTGGAAGCATTCGATTTCAAAAACCAAAAGTACAATTCCCCAGAATACATCAATTTTCCTGCTTTTTATCATAGGGATTTAGCTGTTTTTTTTTCATTTTGTTACGGTAAAACATAAAACAAATTGAATTCTTGCATAATTTTCAAACCTTGCATCCTAATAAACTGAATATTTAAATCATACAAAATATGAGTAGTGCAGATGAAAAATTGATTGAAACATTATTTGGGGATTCCTCAAAATTGTGGGAGACTACGTTTAATGGAATTAATGATTCTGTTTTATTACTAAATCCTGAAGGATTAATTTTACTTGCAAATAAGATCTCCTATAATTTATTTCAAAAAAATGAAGGTGAAATTGTAGGAAAACGTTGTTACGAAATCGTTCACAATACAAATTGCCATATCGATGGCTGTGCTCTTGTTAAAATGAAACTGAGCAAACAAAGAGAGAAAACGCTTTTGCCTTTTGCGGATAAATGGTTCGAAGTTACTGTTGACCCTATCCTAGATAATGAAAATAATCTGATTGCTGCTGTTCATATTGTTAGTGATGTCACTGAATGCAAAAAGACTGAAGTAGCACTCGCAAATAGTAACAAATTATTAGCTGATTCTCAAAAAATAGGAAAAGTTGGTGGCTGGGAATTTAACATAGATACCTTAGAGCAAACATGGACAGAGGAAACTTGCCGCATCCATGAAGTTGAACTTGGTTACAAACCAGATGTAGAGGAAGGAATAGATTTCTACCTTCCGGCATCACGACCTATAATAAAAAGAGCCGTTCGAAATGCCATCGAAAAAGGCGAATCCTTTGATCTTGAATTAGAAATATTTACAGCCAATAAAAACCTGAAATGGGTCCACACCATTGGAAATGCCGACCTAATAAACCGAAGAGTCTATGGCTTTTTTCAGGATATCACAGATCAAAAGAAAATTGAATTGAAGCTGAAGGAAAGCGAAACAAAGTTCAAATCACTTTATAATTCAATTCCTATTCCAACCTATACATGGAAAATAGTTGGTAATGAATTTTTTCTGCTGCAATATAATGATGAGGCCGTAAGCATCCACTACAGCTCAATTAAGGAGCGGATAGGAATGACTGCAGGCGAACTTTATTACGACTCATCAGAGATCTTATTTGATCTGAATTTATGTTATAAAGAACAGTCGTCATTTCAAAAAGAATTGATATACAATGATAAAAGTAACAATGAATACAAATATCTGTATTTAAAATATGCTTTTGTAGGCCCTGACCTGGTCATTATTCATGTAGAAAATATAACCGAACGAAAAAAATCAGAAGAGGCTCTTCGTGAGAGTAAAAATAAGTATCATGGACTATTCGATACTATGCAGGAATTTGTAATTGTTGTTGAAGTGGTCAACGATTCAAATGGAAATCCTTATGACTTCAAATATCTGAGTTTAAACAAATCAGCGGAGAGATTGACAGGATTGACAGAAGAGAAAGTGGTAGGTCGTACTTATAGAGAAATTGAAAAAAATATTAACGAGGATGTTATTATAACTGTTGGCGAAGTTGCTCAAAGAAGGCAACCAGCAATAAGAGAGTGGTATTCATATCCGACAAAGCGTTGGCTGATGCAGCACCTCTATTCTGTGAATTCAGGGCAAGTAGTATTCCTTGGAATAGATATTACAAAACGAAAGCTAATGGAAGATAGCCTGAAG
>JAPLDC010000223.1 GCA_026391935.1 Bacteroidota bacterium
GATGTACAAGTTAGTGATGTTCCCGTAACTGTATAGGAAGTTGTAGTGGCAGGTGTCACGTTTACAGGATTAGTAACGGCACCGGTGCTCCACGAATAAGTTGTTGCTCCTGCTCCTGTTAAAGAAGCTGTAGCACCCGGACAAATAGTTGGTGAATTAACTGTTGTGATAGGAAGCGGGTTTACAGTAATGGTAAAAATAGATGCCACTCCTGTGCATGTTCCAATAGTAGGAATAATTGAAATTGTAGAAGTAATAGGTCCGGCAGTAGCATTTGTAGCAGTAAAAGCCGGTAAACTTGTTGTGCCACTCACAGCTAATCCAATTGCTGTATTTGAGTTGGTCCATGTATATGTAGCTCCGGCAGGGGTACTTGCAAATGTATTTGCAGGCACTGCTGCTCCGGCACAATAGGTAAGATTAGTTTCTGGAGTTATAACCGGTAGAGGATTTACTGTAACGGTTGAAACCGCTGTTCCACTGCATGCGCCTGTTGTTGCTGTGACCGTATAACTTGTTGTTGTAGCAGGTGAAATACTTAAAGGGTTTGCGGTTGATCCAGTACTCCATAAATAGGTAGTTCCACCTGTAGCAGTAAGAACTGCAGTAGATCCGGCACAAATAGTTGGAGAATTTACTGTTGGTGTTATTGAACCGGCTGTATAAGTGATAGAAACATATCCAGCTGCATTGTTATTACCAGAGGTACATCCACCGGCACCAGGGACTAGACTAGATCCGCCGCCGCCGCCGCCGCCGCCGTTCGCGCCGGTGCAGCATCCGTCATTTCCTCCTCCGCCACCACCATAGTAGCCTCCACCGCCTCCACCGCCTGATGCAGTCCCCCAAAAACCACCCATTCCACCAACTCCGCCAACTCCCGGTGAACCACCTGGGGGGGTTGATGCCCAAGGTACACCACCCGCTCCCGGACCTGTTAATGTAGCACCTATACCTCCTAAACCAAATGTAGCTACGCCATTTGCACCTGTGGCGCACCCACCTATTCCTCCCGGAACGATACCTGATCCCCCTCCTTCACCACCACCACCGGCAGCAACAATGTATGGAGATCCACCGACTGTCACAGTTGTTGCCCCGCCACCTCCGGATGAGTTATAACTGACAGTACCATCGTTAGACGCCCAGCCTTGTCCGCCTGAGCTTGCCCCTCCATATCCGCCAGAAGCCGCTGTGCCGGCATTAGTTCCCATACATCCTACAGTCATTGTAATAATTTGCCCTGGTACTACAGCCAAAGTAGAAGTAACTGTTGCCCCAGCGCCCCCACCTCCAGTAGCAGTAAACCCGCCACCGCGAGAACCGGCAGCTATAATGTTTATGCTAAATACACATGGCGGCACCGTAAAAGTAGCGGGCGCACCAGTACAGTTAAAGGTTACCGTTGTTTGACTTCGTAAGTTGGAAGAAAGAATTATAAATAAACATAGGAGAGTTTTTTTCATTCAGTTTAAATTATTGAGAGAAGGAATAGATAAAATCGAAAAAAATCAAAATGCTTATTAATAAGATGCTAAAAAATAGGGAAAAGTTGCATCAAGAAAAATTTAATCAAATATTAAGAAATAGCAGTAAAAAAAATTAAAATTCAATATCTAAATCGAAGGTTTGCTTGAATTTATTGATAAGAGGGTTTTTTTCTGCTAGTCTTTTGTAGCGATCGGTTGCTGTGTAAAGGTTGGTCTTGTCTTCAATCGAGATCATCACCAGATTAAGTTGAATAGAATAATTGCTAAGTTCTTTTCTCAAAAAACCTAAAAATGTAATTTTATCTTCATTTATAGTTTCCTCGATGGCTTTGTTATTGATAGCAAATTCAATAATCGTTCCTTCCGTCAAAACGGGTTTTTTGTTCAATAAATTAGTAGATAAATTGGTTTTACCTTTCTCTTTTTGTTCGTTTGCGTATTTGTTCCAAGCCGACTCTAGCTGCTGTTGCGTGAAATTGTTCTTTGGTTGTGAAGAGTTATTTTGTGTAGGGTTTTCTTCCTTCGATTTATCCGTTTTTATTTCCGTATTCAAATGTTGATTGATAGAAGGAGTAGCTGTTTTTATGAGTGGCTTTTTTACAACCGTTGCGTTTTCTGCAACAGGAGCAGCTTTTTGAATGGGTAGTGAAGTTGAAAATGACTCGGCTTTTGGTTTTTCTATTGGTGCCGATGCTGCAGATTTAGCTGTTATTGGAGCTGTTGATGCCTTCAGTTGCAGACCTATGTCATTTTTTTTTTCAGCCTCATTTCCTATGGAAGTGAGCGAACAAAGCTGCATGAGAGCTAACTCGACTTGGAGTCGGTGATTCTTACTCGCCTTATAACTGATGTCAGTTTTATTTAAGATAGTCAGGCCTTTAATTAAAATAGTCAAGGAACATTTGCCAGATTGATCCTTGTATTTATCTTTGATATTGCTTCCAACTTCCAACAGTTGAAGCGTTTCAGGGTCTTTACTGACAAGGAGATTTCTGAAATGATCGCCCATTCCCGCAACAAAATTATGCCCGTCAAAACCATTATTTAGAATCTCATTGAAAATCAATAATGCAGTTGAAATATTCGAATTTAAAATGGAATCTGTTACCTTAAAATAATAATCGTAATCAAGAATATTTAAGTTGTCAATTACATCTTTATAAGTAACATTGTTTCCTGCGAAACTTACAATCTGATCAAATATTGAACAGGCATCGCGTAAAGCACCATCAGCCTTTTGAGCAATTATGTGCAAGGCATCTTTTTCTGCAGTGATGTTTTCACTATTTGCTATAAATGCAAGATGACTAGCAATATCTTCAATCTGAATTCTATTAAAGTCAAAAATCTGACAGCGAGATAATATAGTAGGAATTATTTTATGTTTTTCAGTAGTTGCTAAAATAAAGATAGCATGTTTTGGCGGTTCTTCCAATGTTTTCAAAAAAGCATTAAATGCAGCTTGTGAAAGCATGTGAACCTCGTCAATGATGTATACCTTATGTGTACCAAGTTGAGGAGCATATCGCACCTGATCAACAAGGTTACGGATATCATCTACCGAATTGTTTGAAGCAGCATCTAATTCTGAAACATTGAGTGATGCCCCGCTGTTGAATGATTCGCAGGATTCACATTTGTCGCAAGCTTCTGTATTTTCCGTTCGGTTGGTGCAATTTATTGTCTTCGCCAAAATACGTGCACAGGTTGTTTTTCCAACGCCACGCGGACCGCAGAACAAAAAGGCTTGTGCTAAATGACCTGTTTTGATGGCGTTTTTTAATGTATTGGTAATATGCGCCTGACCAACAACAGTGTTAAATGTTGCAGGACGATACTTTCGGGCCGATACAATGAAATTGTCCATGATTTTTTACAAAACTAAGTATTAAAATGAAAAATCGATGGATTGTTAAAAAGTCGTGTTTTGGTTGATAAATTAGTTTAAAGTTTAAAGTTGGAAAGTTTAAAGTTTTTTTTAATAGTTGTTCTGTGGATTTGATTCGTTAAATTAGTTGTATATTATCTTCTTTTTCAGTTGTTTAGGTAAATTAAATCGTAAAAAGATCCGTTTTGAACTATTTGACATTATTTTTTTGGCAAAAGGTCAAATTTTACTATCTTTGTCACCCTTAAAAAAAGGAAAATTAATTATTAACCAATTAAATTACAAAACAATGCTAAAACATTATGAAACCGTCTTCATTATGACTCCCGTTTTGTCTGATGAACAGGCAAAGGAGACGGTAAGTAAGTACAAAAAGTTACTTACAGACAATGGATGCAAGATTGTAACTGAGCACGCATGGGGCTTACGCAAATTGCAATATCCAATTCAAAAGAAAACAACTGGTTTCTACCATTTGTTTGAATTTCAAGCTCCTTCTACATTTGTTGCTGAACTTGAAGTAGCTTACAAACGCGATGAGCGCTTGTTACGCTTCCTAACAGTTGCACTTGATAAGCATGCAGTTGCATACAGCTTAAAAAGTAGAAACAAAGCAAAAGTAGTTGCTTAATTCATTCATTTAAATCATTAGAAAAAATGGCAGACAATTCAGAAATCAGATATCTTGCTCCACCAACAGTGGATGTTAAGAAAAAGAAATACTGTCGCTTCAAAAAAAGCGGTATTAAGTATATCGATTACAAAGACCCGAACTTTTTATTAAAGTTCATTAATGAGCAAGGTAAAATTTTACCTCGCAGATTAACAGGTACATCAGTTAAATATCAACGTAAAGTTTCAAAAGCTGTAAAGCGTGCTCGTCACTTAGCTTTATTGCCTTATGTTGCTGATATGTTAAAATAAGAATTAAGACATGGAAGTAATTTTAAAGCAAGACGTTAAGAACCTTGGATACAAGGATGACGTTGTAAATGTAAAACCTGGTTACGGAAGAAATTTCTTGATTCCTAAGAACCTTGCACAAATGGCAACAGTTTCATCAAAAAAGATGTTGACAGAAACAGTTAAACAACGCTCTTTTAAAGAACAAAAAGTAAAAGCTGCTGCGGAAGCTGCTGCTGCTAAATTAAAAGAGATGATCGTAAAGGTTGGAGCTAAAGTAGGTGAGTCCGGAAAAATTTTCGGTTCTGTTACTTCTGTTCAGTTGGCTGATGCAATTAAAAAATTAGGCTACGACGTGGATCGTAAAAATATCACAATGAGTGAAGATGGTGTAAAATCTGTTGGAACGTATACTGCTGATGTTCGTTTTCACAAAGAAGTTGTTGGAACTGTTACTTTTGAAGTAGTTCAGGAGTAATTAATTTCCGAATGGAATAAAAGGCAATTCAAAATATTTTGAGTTGCCTTTTTTTATTTTACCATTTTTTCTCATCTATCTTTCTACTTGAAAATGAGAAGTGTTTATAAACTTTACATTTGAGGAAAAAATAAACAGCACACAAATAAACAAATGAAGAAGAGTCTAATAATGAATGAGAAAAAAGGATCGATATTTAGTGTAAAAACTCGTGATGAACTAACTTTAAAACAAGCGCAGCAAAAAGTAGATGAGTGGATAAAAACTTATGGCGTCCGTTATTTTTCAGAACTTACGAATATGGCAATTCTTGCTGAAGAAGTAGGTGAAGTTGCCCGAATCATTTCAAGAGAATTTGGCGAGCAGTCTTTTAAAGGGAAAGAAAAAAATAAAAAATTGTCGGATGAATTGTCGGATGTTCTCTTTGTTTTGATATGTCTGGCTAATCAGACAGGAGTCGATCTGTCGGATGCCTTCCAAAAAAATATTGAAAAAAAAATAAAGCGCGATAAAGATCGACATAAAAAAAATAAAAAATTAAAATAGTTTTCCCGTAATTTATCCTTTTGAATAACTATTTATTTTCCTACTTTGTATAAAAATTTAATCTTTATGAAAAATATAAAATCAATTTTACTTTTACTTGTTTTGTCTCTTTTCACAAACGTGAATTTAGCTTCGAATGATGATCTCAAAAAGGCATGGGAAGCATTTGAGTCAAATAATCGTACAGAGGCCGTTACTCTTTTTAAACAAGCGGCAAAGGATCCTGAAAGCAAAGCGGAAGCGAATTTGGCCTTGTCGCTGATAAGCAGGGATAATGGAAATTCCGACGACGCATTAAATTATTTTATGGAATTTTACAAGTCTTCGGATAACCCGTATCCATATACTTTTGCACTTTGGACTACAACATGTTTAAATAATAATTATGATAAAAAAAGTAAAGAGCAAGTCGCTTTTTTAAAAATGCTTGCAGCTGATCCGAAGGCGAATCAATGCATGCAATCATTAGCGAACTCCATGCTTGGCTATCATTATCAGAAGAGCAATGATTTTAAAACCTCAAAAGAATATTTTGATAAAATTGATATTGTTCAGTTTTGTCAGGCTGTTGGCCAATTCGAAAATGTCTCTGGTAGTGGTTTTAATAAAGATTTTGGAGTGCTTGCGAATCCTTCAGCGACAGCCGTATTTAAAAATAAAGTGGGCGCAGATGTAAAATGGTTCAATGTAAAATATATTCGAAATGATAAATGGTTTGATTTTGCATATAACTTTAATTCTGATGATGCTGTGTGTTTTGCACAATCATTCGTAAACAGTCCTGCTGATCAGGAAATAATTTTACGCGCTGGAGCTTCCGGCGCAATAAAGATCTGGTTAAACGACAAGTTGGTCAGCTCAATTGTTGAAGAACAAAACACAGACCTTGATGTTTATGGTTATAAAGTAAAATTAAATAAAGGTTATAATAGGGTTTTGGTGCAAGTAGGGAAAAGTGAATTAGATCGTTACAATTTTATGGTAAGGTTGTTTGATCTTAATGAAAAACCATTGTCCGGAATTACTTATGCAACTGAAGCTCAGCAGTATTCCAAAGAAACCTCCTATGAAGTGAAGGAAGTTCCATTTTTTGCAGATACTTTTTTTCAGGAAAAATTAAAATCAGATCCTAAAAATATTTTATCGCTTTTGATGCTTGGTGAAATTCATCTTCGTAATGATAAAGCATATGATGCTCGCAAAGCATTTACTGAAGCTTCTATCGTAGCTCCTCAATGTACTTATATAAAAGAACGTTTGATAGAGTGTTATTCTCGGGATCAGAATACTACAATGCTTACAAAAGCTGTTGAGAGTATTAAAACAAATGACCCAGAAAGTTATTATGCTATTAGAGAG
This sequence comes from Bacteroidota bacterium, assembly GCA_026391935.1. GTDB lineage: Bacteria > Bacteroidota > Bacteroidia > 2-12-FULL-35-15 > 2-12-FULL-35-15 > 2-12-FULL-35-15. The sequence goes on from JAPLDC010000223.1 coordinate 6,665, forward strand.
TTATATAATGACGCAGCCGAAAAAGAAGATTACGATGAAGCTGAAAGATTATTGGGGAAATTGGTAAAAAATTATGGAGCTACTTTACTGACAGATGCTTTAGAACTTGACATATATGTAAAGCGTAAAAAGTTTGATAATATTGTAACAGTAGGAAAAGAGCTATATGAAAAATATCCTGATAACTGGGATATTGTAAACCTTAAATATATTATTGAAACCAATGTTAATAAGGATTATGATAAAGCCAATGATATCCTTTTAAAATATCTAAAAACGAATAGTAATGAAACGGCTTCTAATACTTTAGCAAGTAATTATTTTGAAAAAGGAAACGTACAAAAGGGATTTGATATTTATATAAAACGCACGGAGGATTTTCCATACGCTACAGGATATTATGAAGGTGTTTCTGATCTGTATTTTTCTAAACAAGATTATTCTACTGCTGAAACATGGATGAAGAAGTTGATTGAGATTTGTCCTTATAATGGATATTATTGGAATCAATTGGGGAAAATATATGAAGCCATGAATAAAACAGAAGATGCGAAAATGGCTTTTGCAAAATGTATTTATTTTTCTCCGACAAATTATGAAGCACATCGTTTGCTTCGGAAAATGCAAAATAAAAAGGAGTTGTTCGATTATTTTCCTGAACAGGATATCGATAAAATAGTTGCAGGTTCTCCCAAACCAAAAGATTTTCCTGAGGATAACAGTATCGTTCTTTTGAATGAAATGCAGCGGATCGTTTACCCGGAAGGTGCAACAGAACAAAAAACAGAACTGTGTGTAAAAATATTCAATCAAGCAGGTATTGATTCCTGGAAAGAATATTCTGTTGGTTATAATGGTTACACTCAACGTTTGATAATTGAAAAGGCTGAAGTAATAAAGGCTGATGGGAATAAAGTAAAAGCAGAAACGAATGAAAATCAGATGGTGTTTACATCCTTAGAGATAGGTGATGCAATTCATATTACCTATCGTATCGAAGATTATGTTTACGGACAGTTGGCCGCTCATTTTACGGATCGTTTTAATTTGAATTATAGTTTGCCAGTGGGCTTAAGTAAATATAGTTTGCTCGTCCCTGAGGCGAAAAAATTTAATTATAAAGTGCTTAATAGCGACATTCAGCCAACAATTAGCTCTCCCGAAGATGGATATAAAATGTATGTGTTTGAAAAATCTAATCTTGCAGGTTTAAAAAATGAACCGTACATGCCTCCGTTGGATGACATTGGAATGGTGGTCGATATTTCTTCTATTCCGGATTGGAAATTTATCAGCAATTGGTATGCTGATCTTGCAAATACAAAAGCGAAATCAGATTATGAGATCAAAGAAGCTGTCGCTGATGTATTTAAGGACAAATCAAAAAAAATGACCGAATTGCAAAAAGCAAAGTTGATCTATGAATACATTGAAAAGAATGTTAGTTATAGCAATGTTTCTTTCTTGCACGGTGCATTTGTTCCTCAAAAAGCTTCTCGCACCTTAAATACAAAACTCGGTGATTGTAAAGATGTTTCAACATTGTTTGTGGCTATGTGCCGCGAAGTTGGAGTGACGGCCAATCTTGTTTTGGTGAGTACAAGGGATAATGGCGATAATTGTTTGATCCAACCAAATGTCGGTTTTAATCATTGTATCGCTCATTTGATGGCTGATGGAAAAGAATATTATATTGAATTGACAGATAATAAATTATCCTTCTCAACGATTGGAAATTCATTGATGAATACTCCAATACTTCAAATCCCAACTGAAACAAAAACTGTTCCGGGTGAATTGGAGCGATTGAAAACATCGAACAGAATCGTTAATACGATTTCCCGGAAAGCAAATGTTTCTTTTAATAACAATGATCTGTCGGTTTCCCGAACTACTACCAGAACAGGTGTTTTTGCTGATGGTACACGTAGCGATTATGCTGAACTTGGAAAAGAAGAACAAATGAAAACGATGAGTCGTGCTATAGGGTCTGATTATACAACACCTGTTAAATTAACGGAATTGAATTTTAGTGACCTTTCCAGTTTGAGTGATACTGTAAGTTACAAACTAGCATTCACTGTCAGCAACGCATTAATGGATGTTGCAGGAATGAAGATCATAAAATTACCTTGGTCGGATGCTTATTCTAGTCTTGATTTCTTGACATTGGAAAAAAGAACTTATCCTTTTAATGTATGGTCATTTTCTTCTATCGAATCTGCAAATGAAGAATTGGTCGTTGAATTGCCTAAGGGGAAATTATTGGTAGAAATGCCAAAAACTGTGCTGATCAAAAATGATTTAATAAGTTATTCATTGACATTTAAAATGGTAGGTGCAAAATTGTCTGCAACACGTTCATTGAAATTCAATAAGGAGATTGTGAGCCCTGAGGACTATGCTAATTTTAAAGAATCATTCACTAAAATTTCTGAAGCCGATTCAAAACAGGTTGCCTTTAAATAATTGCAAAAATAGAATTCAAAAAAAGATCCCGTTCTTCATTGAAGAACGGGATCTTTTTTTATGATTGGAAGAATTTGTTTATGCTTCTGCTAATATAATCACTTGATTATTTTGAACCTCAACAACACCGCCATTGATCTCAAAATTCTCAATATTTTTTTTCGAATCAGTAACCTTTACAGTTCCTTTTTTCAAAGATGCTATAATAGGTGCGTGATTATTTAAAATACCAAAAGATCCATCAGCACCGGGAAGCTTTACCGCTTCCACTTCGCCACTGTATACTTTTTTATCCGGAGTTATTATTTCTAAATGCATTATGTATCAAGTATTAAGTATCAAGTACCAGATCTTACTTCCTGATACTTGTTACTTGTGTCTATTTATTTCGATTCAGCTAAGATCTTCTTACCTTTTTCTATTGCGTCTTCAATTGAACCTACAAGGTTAAATGCTGATTCAGGATACTCATCAACTTCACCATTAAGGATCATATTAAATCCTTTGATGGTATCTTCGATAGAAACGAATACGCCTTTTAATCCTGTAAATTGCTCAGCAACGTGGAAAGGTTGTGATAAGAATCTTTGAACACGTCTTGCACGGTGAACAACTGTTTTATCTTCTTCAGATAATTCGTCCATACCAAGGATAGCGATGATATCCTGCAATTCTTTGTAGCGTTGTAAGATTAATTTCACTTTTTGTGCAGTACCATAATGTGCTTCACCTAACACAGCAGGAGTAAGAATTCGTGACGTTGAATCCAAAGGATCCACTGCAGGATAAATACCTAATTCAGCGATCTTACGGTTCAATACCGTTGTAGCATCTAAGTGAGCAAAGGTTGTAGCCGGAGCAGGATCTGTTAAGTCATCGGCAGGAACGTAAACCGCTTGCACCGAAGTAATAGAACCACGTTTTGTTGAAGTGATACGTTCTTGCATCAATCCCATTTCCGTTGCAAGTGTTGGTTGGTAACCTACTGCTGAAGGCATACGACCTAATAAAGCCGATACTTCAGAACCTGCTTGCGTAAAACGGAAGATATTATCAATAAAGAATAAGATATCACGTCCACCCGATTTTTCATCTCCGTCACGGAAATATTCAGCCATTGTTAATCCTGATAAGGCAACACGCGCACGCGCTCCCGGAGGCTCATTCATTTGTCCGAATACCAATGTAGCTTGTGATTTTTCTAATTCTTTTAGATCTACTTTCGATAGATCCCAGCCACCTTTTTCCATGGAGTGTTTAAATTCTTCACCATAACGGATAACGTTCGACTCGATCATCTCTCTTAGTAAGTCATTTCCTTCACGGGTTCTTTCACCAACACCTGCAAAAACGGATAACCCTTCGTATCCTTTTGCAATGTTGTTGATCAATTCCATGATCAATACTGTTTTACCAACACCTGCACCACCGAACAAACCAATTTTTCCACCTTTTGCATAAGGTTCTAAAAGGTCGATAACTTTGATACCTGTGAATAATACTTCTGTTGAAGTAGAAAGATCTTCATATTTAGGAGGGGTACGGTGAATTGGTGCACCACCTGTTTTATCTGTTTGTTGAATACCGTCAATCGCATCTCCAACAACGTTGAATAAGCGACCTTTCACTTGTTCGCCAACAGGCATCGTAATACCTGCTCCTGTAGCAATTACAGTCAGTCCACGGTATAATCCGTCAGAAGAGTCCATCGCGATCGTACGCACTGTATCTTCTCCAATGTGTTTTTGAGTTTCAAGAATAACTTTTTGACCGTTTGGTTTTATTACTTCCAACGCATCCAAAATGTTTGGTAATGTGGCTCCACCTTCAAAACTTACGTCTATTACTGGACCAATTACTTGTGAAATTTTACCTGTTTGTATCGACATTTTAATATATCTAAATGTTAATTTTATTAATTCGAGTGCGAAATTACACTTTTTTATTTATGTAAAAAATCGATTTTAAATATTTTTATGATTAAATTCGTATCTTTAAATCATAGGCCATTTTTTGTGGAAAATAAAGGCGTTTTCGACCTCTGTTTTTTGGGTGTTGTCGAAACCTGTTAGCAAATCGTATGATGTAATTAGTTATTAAATGAAGGTTTATACCCAAATTGAAGATTTTAAGGATGTCAAAAATC
>JAPLDC010000443.1 GCA_026391935.1 Bacteroidota bacterium
TCATACCCCTCTGATTTTAACTCAGGAATGCGGGATTCCCAAAAACCATGGATCCCTTTTTGGTTTGTCATTTGTCCATTATAATTTTCTGTTGTATGCAGAGGGACATGTGAATCAGCAATGTAATGCCCGAGATCTGCTGAATAATGAAGGATCAGATCCAGATTTTCTTCCTTAAAAGCTTCTGTCAACCGATACACCATTTTTTCGATGTGCCATGGAACAATTCCATATGCTTTTAATGTATCTTCTGAATATTTTGCAACAGCTTTCTTCCACCATTGAGGAACCGAATCAAAAGGATATTTTCCATAATGATCGATATCGATATAATGTCTGGGAGCTTCGTCTACATTAGCATATCTTCTTCTATCCGGATCAACGGCATGCTCAGATATATATTCGATGTGTTGTTTATAAAAACCTATCATTCCTTCCGGCAACGTAAAAACAGCCATTCGGTTGATCTTTTTATGTGCAAAAAAACCCCAAGAATATGCCGGCTCAGTATCCGGAATCAAAAAAATAGTCAGCGCAATCAGTATTGCAATAATAAATTTACGCATGTTTTAGAATTGAGATGAACTATAAATATTATAATAATCTAAGTAAAGATAAAATTATAAAAATCAAAAATGTTAACGAAGTTTAACTAAATATTCCTGATGCGCATTTTTTGCAGCTTCAATTGCTTGAGTTCCATTTGTTGTGGAGATAACAATGGTCTGACCTTTAATTTTATCGGTCATATAACTGAAAGGAGAATTTCCAAAATCAAAGCCTTCTAAAGCAACCCCATTCCTCTCGGCACCAACCATAAAACCTTGCTGCTTATATTTGGTCGCTTCCTCAACAGTAGCAACCGGGATCATTTTTTCAACACCATGATGGAAAGCAGTACACATAGCACTTGTTGCACGAAGTATGTCGATCACCACTACGATTGCATCTTCTCTATGATGCACGGGGTATAGGTAAGGTGATAAACAAACATCAACTGTCAATTTCTTTTCCATACAATCTCCCTCTCTTTTCGTAGAGGTTAGAATAAAATAAGATTATGCTTTATAAAAAGGAGTTTTTACAACTTTTGCTTTTATTGCTTTATCGCGAATAATAATAAATATTTCTGAATCCGCTTTTGAAAAAGCTGTTGGAACATACCCCATTCCAATTGCCTTATTCAAGGTTGGGGATTGAGTTCCGGAAGTTACAACACCAATTACTTTACCACTCGCATCCGCGATTTGATAATCATGACGAGGAATGCCGCGATCAACCATTTCGAAGCCAACTAATTTTTTAGAAACACCTTTTTCTTTTTGCTCCAGTAAAACAGCTTTATTCGTAAACTCTTTTGTGAATTTTGTGATCCAACCTAATCCAGCTTCTATTGGAGATGTTGTATCATTAATATCGTTTCCATATAAGCAGAAAGCCATTTCCAAACGCAATGTGTCGCGTGCCCCTAATCCTATTGGTTTGATACCATATTCGGCACCAGCCGCAAAAACAGCATCCCACATTTTCTCAGCAACATTATTTGGAAAATAAATTTCAAATCCACCTGCGCCTGTATACCCTGTATTAGAAATTACCACATTTTCTTCCCCATTGAATTTGCCAATTTTAAAAGAATAATAAGGCATATCAGATAAGTTAACGTCTGTAAGCTTTTGCAAAGCATGAATTGCTTTCGGTCCTTGAACAGCCAATAAAGAAACATCATCAGAAATGTTTTTCATTTCCACACCTTTGGTATTGTATTTACTGATCCAATTCCAATCTTTCTCGATATTAGAAGCGTTCACTACTAACATATATTCTTTTTCATTGATTCGATATACAAGCAGATCATCAACAATTCCGCCTTTATCATTTGGCAGACAAGAATATTGAATTTTATCATTTACCAGAACAGAAGCATCATTTGAAGTAACACGCTGAATAAGATCTAAAGCATTCTCACCTTTTAAGATAAACTCTCCCATATGACTAACATCAAATACACCCATTGCATTTCGCACTGTGGCATGTTCGTCATTCAAACCACTATAGGATACCGGCATTAAATATCCTGCAAAAGGAACCATTTTTGCTCCTAAAGAAATGTGTTTATTCTCAAGTGCTACACTTTTCAATTCTGTTGTTGTTTCCATAGTTTTAATTGTTTAGATATGTAAAAGTAAGAAAAGAATCTCATGAATTCATTTTTTTTAGTATCTCAAGATACTTGCTCTGGTTAGAAGACAAAGAAAAACTCTTCTCTACATGAATTCGGCCATTTTGTCCAATACTCTCTCTCAGCTTTTGGTCATTAATTAATCGTAAGATACTATCTTTCCAATCATTAAAAGAATCGACTAGAATACCATTTTCTTCATTTTTAATTACCCTAAAATTTGCTCCGATAGCAGTTGCAACTGTAGGAATACCTAACGCCATGTATTGCAAAGCCTTAAGTCCACTTTTCCCATAGACCCAAGGTTCATTAGGAAGCGGATATAGACCAATATCTAAAGAAATATCAGTAGTATTAAAATTAAATTTCCTAACAAATTCATCCAACATAGGTGTACAAGTGATTACATGATCAGCCTTTTTCATAAGGTAAATTGCTTTCGCTTTACCTTTCAAAAATTTCGATTTTTTGTTTGCATCACTGGTATGTCCAAGGAAAATAAGGTCGTCTATATCATAAATGATTTTTTTAGAAAACGAAACAAATAACCATTCAAATAAATTAAATCCTAAAGGAGTGACCCATAAATGGATGTAAACCACATCATATTTTCTAAGTGAAAACAAATCTTTTATCCTTCGAAAATAACCTTTCAAAGTATAGACTCCTTTTAGAAAAAAATTTCCTTTATTATAAATAATTTTCCAAAATTTCTCATCAACAAAAGAGCTAGTTGTGATTTGATAACCTTCTTTTTCAAAACAAGGAAAATACTGCTCATACTTCAACCGCTGACTTGGTGCCTTATCAAAAGGGTAAGGAGACAAAAATAGAATTTTATTGTGAGGGCGAAAAGTCATATTTTATTATTTCAATAATCGAAAATAAATTTCTTTATATTTTTCGATTCCGCTTTTTAAATCATAATATTTTTTTGAACGCTCTCTAACCTCAACAGGACTGTAATTTTTTAGAAAAGAATTCAGTTCTTCAATACTATTTTTATACCCAATTATCGAAAAGTCTTCAATTAACAATCCACCTTGTGTATACTTAATAATATCTTCCACGTCGCCGATTTTAGTATTACAAATTACAGGTATCCCTAGCGCTAAAAGTTCACCTAGCTTAGTAGGAGAACTTGACTTTTTTGAATATGCAGGCTTAATAAATGAAAGGCTTAAATTAGAGACCTGAATAAACTTAGGCACTTCGCTCCTAGTTGCATTAACAATTTTTAGATCTTCTAAAAGAATTCCTTTTTTATTTGCTGCATCTTTGATTATATTTTCATCTCCGTTACTAACAAATAAAAATTTCGCATTTTCATTCACCTCTTTAAGTAAAATAAAAAAATCAAGCATCTCGTCCAACATGTACCATGTTCCAATTGAACCAAGATAACTTAAAACAAATGCGTCTTTAGAAAAACCTAATCTGATCTTTTGTAATTCATTTTCATCATGCGTTAGAATAGAAAACAAATCATAATCAGCGCAACAAGGAATAACATCTATCGGTGTATTTGAATAACACCCCCATTTTTGAATTTCTTTTTTACCATTTTCTGTTAATGAAACAATCGTATCAGAACTTGCAATATAATTTGCTTCTTTTATTTTATACTTTTTGTAAGCGAATTTATAAATAGGATTATTCATATTCCACAAACCGCCATCAACACGCTCATCAACCCAAAAGCCTCTAATATCAAACAAAAATTTCAATCCAAATTTTTTCTTTAAAAATAAACCGACAGCAGCAGAAACATAACTTCGGCAATGCACTAATGAAAAGTTTTTAACACGTTGTAATTGTATTGCTTTTCTTTTCAAGAGAAATAAATCATAATATTTCGCTAGAATTGGTGGAGAGGATGTAAAAAATATAAATTCCCATTGAATATTATGCGCTCTCAATAAATTACTTATTGACTGACCTTGTAACGCATATCTATCTTTTTTTTCGCAACTTAAAAGTGTGATCTTGAATCCAGACGAACTTAAACCTATTAGATATGGGATTACCTGAGACTGGCCAAGAGGATCGGTCATTCCATCATAAGATATATATATAATTTGCCTGTTCACTATTCGCAAGATACACAAAGATAAAAAGGAAGTGCGAATAGCCATCATTTTTTATATCTTTGATGATAATAAATATGAAGGCAATCGACTTACTTTTCCAGCGCAACATGCCACGATGGATAATTTTTTTTATCGATATCGGCATTTGCCTGTTTTCATTGGTATTGGCTTATCTCGTGCGTTTCAATTTTTCTATTCCGAAAGTTGAAATTGAGGCTTTCCCCTTAGTCTTTGGATTGGTATTGGGCATAAGAGCGCTCAGCTTCTTTTTCTCTAAAACCTACCAAGGTATTGTAAAATATACCAGTTCAAAAGATGCTCAACGGATCTTTGTTGTTATTTCCATTGGAAGTTTCCTATACGTACTTATCAACCTCATTTTCTACTATTTTGTAAACCATAAATTTCCGATCCCCTTTTCAATCATCATCATTGATTATATGGCCACGGCTTTTTTGATGATCAGTTTAAGGGTTATGTTCAAGGCACTTTATCTTGAATTAACAAATCCATCCAGAGAAAAAAGAAGTGTTATAATTTTCGGTGCGGGCGAATCAGGGATCATTACAAAACGAACGCTTGACCGCGATGCAGGAACAAAATATAAAGTACTTGGCTTTATTGACGATGATATAAAGAAACAAGGAAAAAAATTAGAAGGGACCACAATATACAACATTTCAAAACTGGATGAATTACTCAGCGAAAATGATGTTTCAAACTTAATTATTTCTGTTCAGAATTTATCTCCTGCCAAAAAACAACAAATTGTAGATATCTGTTTGAATCATAATACAAAAGTATTAAACGTTCCTCCTGTAACAAACTGGATCAACGGGGAATTAAGTTTTCGACAGATTAAAAAAGTGCAAATTGAAGAATTGTTGGAGCGCGATCAGATTCAACTTGATAAAGAAAATATTCAAAAACAATTATCAAATAAAACAATTTTAGTCACCGGCGCTGCCGGAAGTATCGGAAGTGAAATAGTACGACAGGTCATTCGGTTTAATCCTGAAAAAATTATTTTGCTCGATCAGGCAGAATCGCCATTGTATGAAATGGAGATGGAATTATTTGATAAGTACAAACAACAATCCTATGAGATCGTTATGGGCGACATTCGGAATAAAGAGCGAATGGAAAATGTATTTAAAACATTTCAGCCTGAAATAATTTTTCATGCTGCTGCCTATAAGCATGTTCCAATGATGGAAAATAATCCATCCGAATCCATTTCTACAAACGTTTCCGGAACAAAAATATTAGCTGACCTATCAGTACAATATAAAGTTGAGAAATTTGTAATGGTTTCCACCGATAAAGCTGTCAACCCAACAAATGTGATGGGCGCAAGCAAACGGATAGCGGAGATCTATGCACAATCGTTGAGCAAAAATTCTGCTACAAAATTTATTACTACCCGATTTGGAAATGTGCTCGGTTCCAACGGTTCAGTGATCCCACGATTCAGACAACAAATTGAAAATGGCGGTCCTGTCACCATCACGCATCCTGATATCACACGCTTTTTTATGACCATCCCAGAAGCTTGCCAACTGGTTTTAGAAGCCGGTGCAATGGGAAAAGGAGGAGAAATATTTATCTTTGATATGGGCGAATCTGTAAAGATCGTTGACCTTGCAAAAAAAATGATAAAACTTTCAGGATTAACATTGGATAAGGATATACGGATTGAATATATAGGATTACGACCAGGAGAAAAACTATTTGAAGAATTATTAGCGGACCATGAAAACACTATTCCTACACATCATAAACAAATTCTGATCGCAAAAGTTAAGGAATATGATTTTGCAACTATTTCCACTTCCATAAATGAATTGATAGAATTATTTAGCAAACAAAACAACAAAGCAATCGTAAAAAAAATGAAAGAATTAGTGCCTGAATTCAAAAGCAATAATTCGGTTTATGAAGAATTAGATCAGAAATTATGACAGCATTCAAACAAAAAACTCCGATACAGATACGTTTTAAGGACATAGATAAATTAGGACATGTAAACAATGCGAACCATGTTACTTATTTTGAATTGGCCCGCC
>JAPLDC010000258.1 GCA_026391935.1 Bacteroidota bacterium
AAGACAACTATTTATACAATAAAATGTATGAATATAAAATGGAGAATAAAATCAAAAAACAATTGCTTTAGAGACTATTTAGCAAAATCAACAAGTACAAATTTTAGTCCTGCAGAAAGCAATACCAAAAACAAACAAGCAATAATTATTTTATTATTAAACTTTATTGTTCCTAGATAGGATCCTAAAAGACCTCCAATTGAAACTGCAATCACCCAATAAAATATGTTATGATCGAGTTGTTTCAAAGCAGCAACATGTCCAAATAAGCCCGAAATTGAATTACAAAGGATAAATAAAGCCGCGACGCCAGAAGCATTTTTGACATTTGTCCAATTTGCCATAATTAATATTGGTGAAAGAAATATTCCACCCCCAACACCAATAAGACCAGAAACTAATCCAATTACAGCACCTAAAATAAGTCCAAAAGCTAATGGCATTTGTTTAATTGGAGATTTTGATGGTTTTATAAAACCTTTGAATAAAAGAAAAAAGGAAGAAATTATTAGAAAAAGACCAGCAATTAATTTGAAATACTTCGGACTAATGGATAAATAACCTCCCACAAATGCCATTGGAAAAGATGTTGTAATGAATGATAAAAAAATTTTTTTATCAAAATACTTAGCTTTTAAAAATTGTACTGAAGCAATAAAAGAAACAATAATATTTAAAATAAGTGAAGTTGGCTTGATCGCATCAGGTGCAAAGGATAATAATACCATCACAGCAAGATACCCTGAAGCTCCAGCATGACCAACAGAAGAATAAAGTGTTGCAATAACAAGAAAAACAAAAAATATTAAGATAAGATTATCGACACCCATTTTTATAATTTATCTTAAAGAAATATCAACTAATTATTTTTGAATTTCACAATATTAATATACTAAAAACCAAAGGTAGCAGGTATTGGTTAAACAAAATAATTTTGAAATATATTTCCAAATTATTATCGTATAACTGATGATATTATCAAAATAATATTTTTATAGTTTGCCCTCTATCTTAATACGTATGTATTCCCGCGCAAAGAAAATTACAGTCAGCAAACAAGCCTATGATGTAAATCATGAAGAAAATTCAATTTAAGTATAAAAAACTAGATATAATTGTATGGAAAAGATTGCCCTATCGAGGTTTTTAGCAATATAATTTAAAGTGCAATTCAAATATAATTATCTCACAAAAATGAAAAAATCAAAAACCCCAAACGATTCGCAAATAATAATGACAGAAATTGTATTTCCAAACGATACAAATCCAGTAGGTATTTTGCAAGGAGGAAGATTAATGCATTGGATGGATACAGCATCCGCCATATGTGCACTCACTCATTCAGAAAAAATATCAGTAACAGCCTCCATTGATCGGGTCGTTTTTAAAAATCCAATTTACATCGGAGATATCGTTACCATAAAAGCGAAAATAACTAGAGCATTTACGACTTCTATGGAAATATTTGTTGAGGTACGAACAAGGAAAATAAAAAATTCGACAGATAAAATCACCAATTCAGCCTATTTCACATTTGTAGCATTAAACAAAAGTGTTAAACCTTCCAAAGTACCAGCATTAACAGTAATAACAGACGATGAAAAGAAAGAATATGTGAATGCTGAAAAAAGAAAAATAGCGCGTAATATATGACAGAAATCATAAAGAAAATTGACATTTTACAATAGCTTTGTTAAAGTATAAATAAACATTTAAGATTACTAATCGGTTTAAAGAGATCGCGGTAAAAAGCATACGATTTACAAGAAATAAGCGTAATAATTTTTGATTTTCCGAATTAAATAAAAAGACATGTTAAAAGAAACGCCTATATTAAATTGTAAAAATTGTCAGGCAAGGTTAGATTCTATTTTCTGCACATTAGAGGATAAAGAAATAGAAATTTTGCAGGAAATCAAAGGATGTTCTTCCTACAAAAAAGGACAAATGATCTTCAGTCAAGGTACTGTTCCACATGGTCTTTATGTTGTTTATTCCGGGAAAGTAAAATTACATCAGTTAGCTGAAAATGGAAGAGAGCAAATTGTCCGGCTCGCAAAACCAGGAGACATAATAGGATACAGATCACTTCTTAGTGCAGATAGATATACTTCAACTGCAGAAGCTATAGAAGAATCCACAATTTGCTTTATTCCCAAAAAGGTGTTCTGGCATTTTATGAATTCAAATCAAACTATTCCCGTTCAACTTATGAAATTGCTTTCGAATGATCTAAAAAAAGCAGAACATACAATAACAAATATTGCTCAAAAACCAGTAAAAGAAAGACTAGCAGAGGCTATTCTTTTTGTTAAAGAAACATACGGTTACGAACCTGAAAGTACAACAATCAGTGTAACTTTAACTCGAGAAGAAATAGCAAATATTATTGGAACAGCTACAGAAACTACAATCAGATTATTATCTGATCTTAAAAAAGAAAAAATAATCGATTTTGTAGGCAAACGAATCAAAATAATCAATCACACTAAGCTTGTTGCATTAGCTAATATCGATGACTAAATTTTAATTAAAGTAAAAAGGGGCGATCAAAGTTTGATCGCCCCTTTTTTTGTTCAAAATATTTAACTCTAATTTCTGCTTATTACCATTAAATCAGATGCCGGATAATTAATCGGAGGCACTTTCAAATAAGAATTCTCAAGCATTCCAATTGTTTTGCAATCATTAACAAAATTCTGAATATAATAATTGCCCCGATAACCCTTTTCATAAACGAGGTCAATCATTTCAGTTAATTTCGAATTACTGATCAATTCAGAATGAACAGTAGTTCTAATCTCAAAAGTAACAGCTGAACTAATTAATAATTCGAGTGTATTTATAAATCTTGTAAATAATTTTGACTGTGTAATAGAAAAATAATCATCAGCCAAAGCTTTAAAATCTAAAGCAACATAATCAACAAGTCCACGATCAATAAAAGATTTAATTACAGCTGGATTGGAACCATTTGTATCAATTTTGACAAGCATTCCCAATTGTTTTATTTTGACAGCAAAATTTTCTAAGTCATCAAATTGAGTAGATTCTCCTCCGCTTAAAACTACGGCATCAATTAAATTTATTCTTGACTTTAAAAATTTCAAAGCTTCGTCTATTGTCAACTTCCCCTCACCTCTAACAATTTCCGGATTATAACAATAAACACATTTCATATTACAACCGGCAAACCAAATGATACATGCTGTTTTATCAGGATAATCTAATAAGGTAAATGGAGTAATACTATATATCGGTTTAGCTACAAACATTTTCTTCAAAATGAATCCTCTGTTTGTGTTCTCCCTTTTTACCTATGTTAAAACTTTCAACTGGTCGGTGATACCCCATAACTCTGGTATACACTAAGCACTTTGTTCTTCTAGTTTGGTTTTGTTGTAATAATTCTTCTCTCATTTGTGCTTTCATAATTTGTAGCGTTTTGGTTAGTTAGTATATTTTGATTAATAATTTCTTCATCGCATTTCGGACAAAAATCATGTTCTCCATTTAAATATCCGTGTTTCGGACAAACACTAAATATTGGAGTAATAGTTATATAAGGTAACCTGAAATTTGAAACAACTTTCTTTACAAGATTACGGCATGCCTCTGGAGAACTTAGTCGCTCACTCATATATAAGTGCAGAACAGTACCACCAGTATATTTACATTGTAATTCATCTTGCAACAATAATGCTTCAAAAGGATCATCCGTATGATTTACGGGTAACTGAGAACTGTTTGTGTAATAAATATTTTCTTCAGAACCTGATTGGATAATTTCCGGAAATCTTTTTTTATCTTCTTTTGCAAACCTATAAGTAGTGCCCTCTGCAGGTGTAGCTTCCAAATTATATAAATTGCCTGTTTCCTCTTGAAACTCAGTCATTCTTTTTCTGATATGATCCAGCACTTTTAGTGCAAACTCGCTTCCTTCTTCTGAAACGATGTCTAACTTATCATCAAAATAATTTCTGATCATTTCATTTATTCCATTCACACCAATCGTAGAAAAGTGGTTTCTAAAATGTGGCAAATATCTTTTTGTATATGGGAAAAGTCCTCTGTCGTACATTTCCTGTATAAACTTTCTTTTCTTTTCAAGAGTAGATTTAGAGATCTCCAATAGAAAATCAATTCGTTCATATATTCCTTTGAGATTCCCTTTATAAAGAAAACCTAAACGAGCCATATTGATTGTAACAACTCCGATACTACCTGTCATTTCAGCACTACCAAAAAGACCGTTACCCCGTTTCAATAATTCTCTAAGATCAAGCTGCAGCCTACAACACATACTTCTAACCGCATTCGGTTTATATGCATTCTCATTTTCGATCTTATTACCTTGTTCGTCTTTTATATATTGACTACCAATAAAATTTTGAAAATAGGAAGAACCAATTTTTGCAGTATTTTCAAAAAGCAGATCTGTATTCTCTCCATACCAATCAAAATCTTCGGTAATATTCACGGTTGGAATTGGGAATGTAAAAGGCTGTCCGTTAGCATCACCTTCGGTCATTACCGTATAATATGCTTTATTAATGATGTTCATTTCTTTTTGAAAATGCTTGTAGCACAGATCTGTAAGATTTTCAACCCCCCTTTCATTCGCTTTTGATAACAAGCTTTGATCGAATGCAAGATCCTTAAATAAATGATTATCGTTCTTAGTTGGAATTTGTTCTTTTAAATCTTCAGGAACAACCCAATCGATTGTAACATTTGTAAATGGTGATTGCCCCCAACGAGCAGGCACATTTAAATTATATACAAAACTTCTGATCGCTTTTAAAACATCTTCATAAGAAAGATTGTCTTTAAAAACATAAGGTGCAAGATAGGTATCGAACGAACTGAATGCCTGTGCTCCGGCCCATTCACTTTGCAATATCCCTAAAAAATTTGCCATTTGCCCCACCGCTTCACGAAAGTGTGAAGGAGCTTTACTTTCAACTCTTCCTCTTACACCATTAAATCCGTCATTCAGTAAAACACGTAAACTCCATCCGGCACAATATCCGGTAAGACAATCAAGATCATGAATATGAACATCACCATTGCGGTGTGCATAACCTTCTTCTTTCGTATAAACTTTATCAAGCCAATAATTAGCTATTATTTTACCTGCAACATTATTTACCAATCCTGCATTAGAATAAGAAG
>JAPLDC010000242.1:0-2703 GCA_026391935.1 Bacteroidota bacterium
CATATACACCTGTGAATATCCGCCACCATGGCGAATTGCTCCGTTGTACATATCTGAATGCGAGGACATATATGTTTCTATATCTTTTGTTGCAGAATTCATATAGCCATTGTATACTTCACTGTTGCGGACATAGTCAGGCTCTGTAAAACGTTTTACATAGTTAGATTTCGGAACGTAGGAGATCCGTTCTTTTCCATCAATTCGTTCGTAGGTCCAGTCTGTCACAAATTGTGTGAACCCTTCATCTAAAGCAGGGCAATAGGTTTCATTTGAACCTACCATTCCAAAAAACCAGTTATGGCTGATTTCATGCGCAAACAAATCTCTATAGTCAGGATCAAATCCTCCGCATAATGTAAGCATTGGATATTCCATTCCATCTTGAGCATCAGCAACAATCATTTTTTCATAGCCATATTTTCCAAAATCTTCAGAATTTATTTTAATGATATTCGCCGTATAATCCGCAGCATTTAGCCATCCGATTGCATGCGGTTCCTGAACAAGCGCGATACATTTAATGCCATTCCATTCTGTTTCTCCAATCCGATAAGTAGGGTCAGCGGTAAGTGCAAAGTCGTGAACATTCTCAGCGTGAAATAACCATGTTTTTGTTGTTCCGTTTGGTTCAATGATCACAGAAGGCTTTTCATTCCAAGGTTTTTTACTGAAATTTTTGATGTCTAATTTCGTTCGTAGGTCTTCAGGTAAAACATCATTTCTATTCAGCAATATTCCTGTAGCATCAAGTATATAGTTGTTTGGAAAAGTAAAGGCAACATCAAATGTTCCAAAATCGCCATAGAATTCGTGATCCATGTGCTGGTCAGTGTCCCATCCGGCCTTACGATCATAAACTGAAATACGGGGATACCAATGCACCACATCATAATGTTTATAGCCGAATGAATTAAACATTTTCATCCGATTACGGATAGTGCCGTTATCAAAATATGTTTTGAAATTTATCTTTAAAGTGATATTCTCACCCGATTTCAGAGGTGTTGGCAGATACACCTTCAATATCGTATTGTCTTGTTCCATCTTCAAATCATTATCATTTGCTGTGATCTTGGATACGACTGTTCCTAACCCTTGCTCCTGATATTTTCCGAATTTTACTTTGATATCGTTGTTTTTGTATAGATCAGATAAGTATGAGCCTTTTACCTGAGCATTACTGTATAAATGAAAATAGACAAAGGGCAACTGATCAGGAGAATTGTTATAATAGGTCAATTCTTCAGAGCCGTCAATAATATCCGTTTTGTCATCAATTGAGGCATTGATCTTATAATGTACATCCTGTTGCCAGTAGCCTTCGTACGGTTTCCTGTTTTTCCAGTAGTATTGATTACTACTATTTTGAAAATTGCTTTCCGGGAATTGAGCAAAAGAATTCATTGCTATTAAAAACAATGCAAGGGATAATAATGTAGACTTCTTCATATATTTAAATCGTGCGATAAATTCTATTGTAAATATAGAAGATTTTTGGATAATGGGAAAGGGGAGTTTTTTAAGGTATTATTTAGCGTTTATAATGTCTCAGATTTTTTTTTCTGTTTAAGTAAATAGTTTGTAAAAAAAAGCAAATTTGCAATCTGTTGTTATTAATACGGATCCTCGTTTAGATCCTTAATGGAGCCAAAACCAATCACATCTTTAACAGTATTCTCATTGTTTAATTCGGCTCCACGTATAAGTTTATTTAACCCGAATTTATCTTTTAACGCATATACCGTTTTTCGTAATTTGTCTTTTTTGCTATTGTCTTCAAACATTCCGTATTGTACCATACTTTCATTCACGAAATTTCCTACAAAAACACTCAATGAAGTTGTGTTTTCATTTATTACAGCATCACATTTATTTAGGGCTTCAAATAAGGTCATTCGTTTTTTTAATACTTGTAAAATATCGGCTCCGTCTTGCATGGGAGTATTCATATTGATTTTGTCGTTATAACTAGAGCCATTTTCGTAACGTGTATTAAAGCCAACAGTTCGACAAAAAACATTCGCATCCACCATTCTTTTTTCAAGTGTTAAGCAAAGGGATAATAAAATGGATTCGATATTTTCAATCTCTTTGCGTTGCAGTAATGATAAATGGCGCATGGCTTGCATGCTTTTATATTCTCTGCAATCAAGCATATCCACTTCGCCAAAATTTAATCGATTGTGCCAATAGTCGCCTGCAACACCTCTGCAAATAATTCGCAATCGTTCGGCTGAGGTGTGCCGCAAATCCACAGGGTTGTTGATGTTGGCTCTTTGTAATCGCTCCGCCATGTTTTTTGCAATGCCCGGTAAATCTTTTAATCGTAGTTTGCTTAAAACTTGGTCGATATTTTCAGGAGTGATGATGGTTAAGCCATCCGGTTTTTGAATATCACTTGCTAGTTTTGCTAAAAAAGCATTAGGCGCTATTCCAATTGAACATTTCAGCCAGTCGCCCACTTCGTTTCGGATGTCGTTTTTTATTTTTTTTGCAACCTCAACCATATCTTTATGTACTAATTGATAATGATTGAGATTGACGATTGCTTCATCAATACTTTTTGGGATGACGTCATTAGAATATTTCTTCAGAACGTTAATGATCTTTATATGAAAGTCGCGGTAACGAGCGGGATTGGTTTCCATAGGGACTAATTCCGGACAAATAACCATGGCATCGTTGAGTCGCATTCCTGTT
>JAPLDC010000242.1:2748-4914 GCA_026391935.1 Bacteroidota bacterium
TACCTGTGTAAACACATACGCCAACTGGTCGGCCACGTAACCAATAATTTGTTTGTTGTTCGCAACTTGCAAAAAAGCTGTTCATGTCAATAAATAATACGCGTGCTTCTGTTTTTGTATGGAGGGAATTTTGGTTCATTAGGGAAATGGTTAATTGGGTTAAATAAGTAAAATAGGTTAAATGTGGTGGGTACTTATCATCTTCCTAAATCCCCCATTTCCCTAATCCCTTAATTAACTTCCATCATTGTGAAGGCAGCGAAACAATCTCTACGTATAGTTTTGTTTAGAAATTGCCTCGCCCCTCGCTATATATGCTCATTTGTTTAATGTGTGTCGTTTCGTTTTTTTTTGATTCCGTTCAGCATAAATTCTGCGAAGAAATTTAATTCTATAAAAAGGACAATAAAATACGTTTGAAAATCGGAGTGGTTTCATTATTTAAATAACCATGGCTGTGTTTATTTTTTTATTGAAAGCAGCACTCCGATTCGAAAACGTTTTAAATTTAAGATCACAAACAAATAATCTTTTTATTTTCGTTTGCAAGTTACCAATATATTTAGTAATATTGTGCTAAATATATTAGTAATGTCGAAAATAGCCAAAAACATTAGTGTCTTGAGAGCACTAAAAAAATTATCTCAAACTCAGTTAGCGGATGAATTAGATATTTCCCGCTCTCGCTTAGGTTCATATGAAGAAGGAAGAGCCGAACCTCCTTACGATCTTTTAATTAAAATAGCCGATCATTTTCACATTGCAATTGATGCATTGGTGCGTGGTGATCTGGCGAAAACCGACCCAGAATCATTATTGGAAGTTGGTAAAAATAGAATTCTGTTTCCTGTGATCGTCGACAGACAAAATCAGGACATGGTTGAGGTGGTTCCTGCAAAAGCGGTTGCCGGATATTTAACTGGTTATGCTGATCCTGAATTTATGGAAGATCTGCCAATCATGAATCTGCCATTTAAAATTGTTGGTAAACATCGTGCTTTCGCAATAAAAGGTGATTCTATGCCTCCATTAAAAGATGGAACATTTGTAGTTGGTAAATATGTGGAGTCTCTTAAAGAAATAAAGGACGGACATACATACATTGTTCTTACCAAAGATGATGGTGTTGTTTATAAACGACTTTATCGTGAAGACAAAAAAACGAATGATGTTTTTCAATTTCATTCCGACAACACAGCCTATAGTCCGTATACTGTAAAATCAGAAAACATTATAGAGATATGGAGTTTCGTTTGTAGCTTGAATATTGGGGAGTTCAAACCCCAAGATCTGAATTTAGATAGCATGATCCGGTTCTTGCAGTCGTTTAGAGTTGAAATGGGCAAGTAGGCTCACCACAGATTACGCAGATTTTTTATTTTTCTGTTTAATATTTATATTTATAAATATAAGTGTTAGGCGTAAAAGATAGTGTTGAAATAGTTTTTCAAATTTTATCTGTGAAAATCTGTGTAATCTGTGGTAAAACTTGTAGCGAACTACTATCTTCGTAAAATGTTTGCAATCATAGATATAGAGACATGTGGGGGGAAATTTAATTATCCCAATGGAAGGATTACCGAAATCTGTATTTTAATTCACGATGGTTTATCGGTCGTAGAAAAATTCTCTACACTGATCGATCCAGAATGTTACATACAGCCCTTATACACCAGCATTACAGGGATCTCCAATCAAATGGTAAATGGTGCGCCGAAATTTCATCAGGTGGCAAAAAAAATTCATGAGCTTACCGAAAACAAAACATTTGTAGCACACAATGTAAGTTTTGATTACAATTTTATAAAAGCAGAATTCGCTTCTCTGGGTTTTAATTATGAACGCAATAAATTATGTACCGTTCAACTAAGTAGAAAATTAATTCCAGGACATAAATCCTATAGCTTGGGGAAATTGTGCGAAGCCTTAAGGATTCCTAATAATGCAAGGCATAGAGCAGAAGGAGATGCCGTGGCAACCGCTAAACTTTTTGATCTGTTGATGCAGGTGAAGTCGGCAAAAAAATAATATTTTATTTATCCACGATATTTTATTCGACTGTTTTTTTCTTAGTTCTGATAGCGTTCCAACTAATTCCCTAATTTCTTAATTCCCTTCCATACAATATTCAAATCATTTTCGATCTTATAATCTTTTGAATAGACA
>JAPLDC010000121.1 GCA_026391935.1 Bacteroidota bacterium
TTTGTTAATAAACAAAAGCGGAATACGTTCATCAACAAGGGTTACATGGCCCATTTTAATAAAAATCCGTATATTTAAAATAAAAAAATGCATAACCAAAACTCATCTGAGAAAAAAAAAGTAATATCCAACGGGATTGAAATTCCTTCTGAAGGCTCATTATGGCTTTTAGCTTTGGGAGCTGTCGGAATAAAAGCTTGGAGAAAAAAACGAGAGGAAACGAAAAATAAAGAAAAAAGCAAAGAACAAAATGGATAGGCGATTGGCAAAAAAAGTTTTATTGATTGGGTGGGATGCCGCTGACTGGAAAATAATAAATCCTTTATTGGATGCAGGACTTATGCCTGCTTTAGAATCGCTCATCAACAAAGGTGTTATGGGAGATATTGCAACACTAGATCCTGTTTTATCACCTATTTTATGGACATCCATCGCCACTGGAAAAACAGGAGACAAGCATGGAATTCTAAATTTTGTGGAACCTATTCCTGATAAAATGGAACTTCGTCCTGTTACTTCCACAAGCAGAAAATGTAAAGCATTATGGAATATCCTTTCTCAAAATAATTTAAAATCAAATATTATAGCTTGGTGGCCAAGTAATCCTGCTGAACCAATAAATGGAGTAATGGTCTCAAATTTTTTTCAAAAAATAAGCAGTGAAAAGATCGGAGATTGGAAAATTCCTGAAGGAACAATATATCCTGAGCGGCTAACTCAAACAATTTCAGAATACAGAGTACATCCGGCAGAATTGACAGCGGAACATTTTTTACCTTTTGTCCCAAATGCTCATTTGATCGATCAGGAAACAGATAAAAATCTTTTAATTATTGGAAAAAATTTGGCTGAGTGTGCATCTACACACGCTGCTGCAACATGGTTGATGGAAAATGAACCTTGGGACCTTACGGCTGTGTATTTTGATACAATCGACCACCTTAGTCATGGTTTTATGAGATTTCATCCCCCACAATTACCAGGGATCGATGATAAAAAATATGAATTATATAAAGATGTTGTTAACGGAATTTACCGCTTTCATGATATGATGCTCGACCGTTATATCAAACTTGCAGGAGAAGATACTACCATAATTATTCTTTCAGATCATGGTTTTCATTCCGACCACCTTCGTCCGAAAAAACTGCCTACTGAGCCGATGGCACCCGCATTAGAACACCGACAGTTTGGAATGTTGTGTATGTCGGGGCCAAATATTATTAAGGATGAGCGTATTTACGGAGCAACACTTTTAGACATCACCCCTACTATTTTAACACTATTTGGTTTGCCAGTTGGAAAGGATATGGACGGAAAAGTATTGACTCAAATTTTCGAAAAAAATATTTCCCCTCAATATATTGAGAGTTGGGAAACCGTAGAGGGCAATTCAGGAAATCATCCGGCTGAATTACAACAAGATCCGCTAGCCTCTCAGGAAGCGATGAAGCAATTGATTGAGCTCGGATACATTGAAGCGCCATCAGAAGACAGTTCAAAAACAATTGAAAAGGTAGTGAATGAAACTCAGTTTAATTTATCACGCATTTATTTATTTAAAGAGCAAGCAGAACTTGCAGAACCTATATTAGAAAGTCTATATCATCGGACACCGGAAACTGCCAGGTATGCATTAAAATATGCAGAATGTTTACAGAAATTAAGAAAATTTGATACCTGTATATCTGTAATTGAGCAAATAAAAAAACTCGATAAAAAAGAATTACCTCATTTAGACTATTTAGAAGGTGTATTGCTGGTTTCTCAAAATAAACCAAGAAAAGCTTTACCATTATTTAAAAAAGCGATGGACGCAATTGCGCACATGCCGGATATTCATGTGAAAGTCGGAGAGGCATTCATCAAATTAAAAGAATGGAACGAAGCGATAAATGCATTTGCAAAAGCTTTGGAGATCGATCCTGAAAATGCCGGAGCACATATGGGAATGGGCATTGCTCTTCTCAGAAAAGACAATCTTGAAGATGCAGCCGACCACCTTCTGAGTTCAGTATCACTTATTTTTAATAATGCATTGGCACATTATTTTTTAGGAGAAGCGTTTTATCGTTTGAAAATGTATGAAAGAGCAGTTGAAGCTTTTAAAGTGGTTACAACCTATCAACCTGGAAACAGAAAAGCCCATGCCTATTTGGAAAAAATATTCACAAACAACATTTTGAATCCTGCAGAGGCAAAAAAACACAGTGATTTTATTAAAAATAATATTAAAGGTACCATAACAATTGTCACCGGTATGCCGCGTTCAGGCACATCTATGATGATGCAAATGTTGCATGCAGGCGGAATGGAGATTCTGACTGACAATATAAGACCGAATGATGAAAACAATCCAAAAGGTTACCTAGAATATCAAAAAGTAAAAAGTTTAGCCAGCGATAATTCATGGATTGCTGAGGGACAAAATAAAGTAGTGAAAGTGATCGCACA
>JAPLDC010000151.1 GCA_026391935.1 Bacteroidota bacterium
GCAAGCGCTCCTTTTATTGCAACAGCACCCAATTTTGTTGCTGAGATTCCTGTAAATGCACCACCAAAACTTCCCAAAGGAGTTCTTACCGCAGATATAATATATACTTCTTTCATATTTTTTATAATTAGATAAATAATAACCTTACAAACTTAAGCATTATTAGTCCTTTTTACAAAAAGAAAAACGATGACATTTTGCACCCTCATTTCAATAACAATAAGCCACAATAGCTCTAACACACATACTCGCAAAGGGTTACAGACAATAAACAAAACTCCGCATTTCTAAACATTATATGATATTCATCATTCTGTTTATGCAGAATGGTGACTTCAACCAGAATTGTGAATAAACCTGTGTACAAACACAAGCTGTCTGCTATTAAAATCCTCAAATTATGGCTAATTTCGTTAATGTTATTAAGGTTGTATTTCGGCAATAAATTATAAGATTAAAATAAGAATAATAATATCTTTTCAATTTGACAAAAATTGCAATGCCCTGATAATTAAAAAACAAATATGAAAAATTTTATTTCTTTCATTCGTCACAGTCATCCTGAAATATACAAAGGCATTCTATTTTGTTTTGCTGTCACTGCGATCGTTTATATTTTCCCTAAACAAGGGAAATTCAAATATGAATTTCAAAATCTGAAAGGTAAACCGTGGCTGCACGAGGACCTTATCGCACCATTCGATTTTGCAATCAAAAAATCAAATGAAGAGCTAAAGAATGAAAAATCTGATATTATTACGAATGCAAAACCTTATTTCAAAATTGACAAGTCTATTTTTCCGGCAAAAAAAACACAACTAAAAGCTGAATTTAATTCCAGCTGGGATATAAAAAAAAACAGTGCTAAAAAAGAAAAGAATCTTGTTTTCGCGATTAAACTCCTTGACTCAATCTATACCAAAGGGATCATTGAACCAAATAGTATACTAGAGAATAAGCCTTCTGCGGAAAAATATTAAAACAAGCTATAGACGATATTTCTCCATCGCGCGATATCATATTAAAAGAACAAAGAATTATTTCAAAGGGGGAGATCATCGATGCACAAAAATTTCAAATACTGGAATCTTTGAAATCAGAATATGAAGGAGAGTCAGATGGCGCAAGCGACTATTTTTATATCTTACTCGGACAAATATTAATCGTATCGCTCTCTTTATCAATACTGATAGCCTTTCTTGGATTTTTTCGAAAAGAAATATTTCTAGACAATGCAAAGATCACTTTCATTTTAATTTTAATTATTTTACAGGTATTGATGGCACGTTTTTCTGACGCATCACAATCCTTCAACATTTACCTGTTACCTTTTTGCATTCTTCCGATTATTACACGCGCATTTTATGATACACGCATTGCACTTTTTGTTCATTTGATCACAGTACTTATCGCATCGTTTTTAGCACCTGATCGATTTGAATTTACATTTATTCAGCTTTTAGGAGGAATGGTTGCCATCTTCAGCATTGTTAACATGCGCAACCGCTCACAAATATTTATATCATCAGGAGTAATCTTTTTAACCTATAGCGTTGCTTTTATAGGAATAACAATTATTCAGGAAGGAGGCAGTGATGCAATTACTTGGCAAGGATTTGCCTGGTTTGGAATCAGTGCATTGCTTACATTGTTTTCCTATCCTCTGATCTTTGTTTTCGAAAAATTATTTGGATTTATTTCGGATGTTTCTCTTTTAGAATTATCTGATACAAACGGAAAATTATTACGCGAGCTAGCATCCCGTGCTCCCGGAACTTTCCAACACTCTCTTCAAGTTGCAAACCTTGCAGAAGAGGCCATCTACAACATTGGAGGAAATGCATTATTAGTAAGAACTGGTGCTTTGTATCATGATATTGGTAAAATGGAAATGCCGATGTATTTTATCGAAAACCAAGCGAATGGAATGAATCCACATGATGAAATGAGTTTTGACGAAAGCGCATCAATAATTATTTCACATGTTATAAAAGGAATTGAAATTGCTAAACAAAACAAATTACCGGAGCAGATCATTGATTTCATTCGCACACATCACGGAACAAGCATCACTGGTTATTTTTATCGTTCGTTCCAAAATGCCTTCCCTGATGAAAAAATTGATGAATCAAAATTTCACTACCCTGGCCCCATTCCTTTTTCAAAAGAAACAGCGGTATTAATGATGGCCGACTCAGTTGAAGCAGCTTCACGTAGTTTAAAAAAATACGATGTTGAGACAATTGATGAACTTGTAGAAAAAATAATCAATACACAAATCGAGCAAAACCAATACGCTAATGCAGATATTACATTTAAAGATATCAATACGCTTAAGAAAATTTTTAAGAAAAAATTAATGAATATTTATCACGTAAGAGTAGAATATCCGCGATAATTATTTTATAAATGACAGTTGTAAGGCGCTCACAAATCATTTTTTTGTATTTCTCCTATTAGCAAATTGAATGCTGTA
>JAPLDC010000264.1 GCA_026391935.1 Bacteroidota bacterium
GCATCGTCTCCAACAACACAAATATTGCGGTAGGCTGCTGCAAGTTGTTTTACAATAACATATTGCGAAAAGTTTGTATCTTGGTACTCATCAACTAAAATGTGTTTGAATTTATGCTGGTATTTGTGAAGTATTGCCGGAAAGTCACGCAAAAGCACATTCGTATTAAACAATAGATCATCGAAATCCATCGCTCCCGCTTTAAAACATCGATTCCTGTAGATCTCATAAATGATCCCCAATTTTGGTTTTGCCGATTGGCGGTCTTCCTCTTGAATAGTGGCATTATTTAAATAGGATTGAGCCGAAATTAAATTATTTTTTGCAGAAGAAATTCTTGATAAAACAACCCCCGGTTTGTATATTTTGTCATCTAATCCTTGTTCTTTAAGGATCGTTTTTATTAAACTTTTTGCATCATCTGTATCGTAAATTGTAAAATTGCTGGGATAGCCTATTTTTTCGGCTTCACTTCTTAATAATCTAGCAAAAACAGAGTGAAATGTCCCCATCCAGATATTTTTTGCTTCACTGGCTCCGACAATTTTTGAGATCCGCTCTTTCATTTCTTTGGCGGCTTTATTCGTAAACGTCAAAGAGAGGATTTGAAAAGGATCCGCTCCTTTTTTCAATAAATGTGCAATTCTGTATGTCAAAACTCTTGTTTTTCCCGACCCGGCACCTGCAATGATCATCACTGGACCATCAGTGCATTCAACCGCTTCACGCTGAACCGTATTTAATTCATCTAAATAATTTTTTGGCATATTTTAATCTGACAACTGGATTTAAATTGTGTTCAAATTTAAAGTTTACAAATCGAATTCTATGAAAGTGTTGAAAAGTTAATGTTGGTTTTGAATGCAACATGCAACTATTATCTCTTTAATTTCATCTGAATCAGCAATAAAGAACAGTTGTTTCTATTTTTAATTTTATATCTTAGCCTCTAGAATTTACTCCAAATCTTCTATTTTATGAAAAAACTACTTCATTTTTTCGTGTTTTTAGGTCTTACAAATATTTCAATTTTTTCATTTGGCCAAGGAACAAATTGTGGCTCAGCAGATCCTTTTTGTACAGGAACAACCTATACTTTCCCCAATAATACTGGGGTTGCAAATATGGGGGCAATGGATTGTCTTGGTTCCTCCCCGAATCCAGCATGGTATTATTTACAAATAGCGAATCCCGGAAACTTAGATATTTTTATTTCACAAGTTAATACTAGTGGAACAGGTATTGATGTTGATTTTGACTTATGGGGGCCGTTCTCTTCTGTAGCCGCAGGTTGTACAGCTTTGCCAAGTACTTCTTCTATCGATTGCAGTTATTCGACATCAGCAACTGAAACAGCGAACATCGTTGGTGCTACAACAGGAGAGTATTATTTGCTCTTGCTTACCAATTATTCGAATCAAGCTGGTACAATTACCTTTTCACAAACAGGTGGATTAGGAACAACTGACTGTAGTATTCTTTGTTCATCTCCAAATGCATCTGCTGGTTCTTCTCTAACACTTACTTGTGCAATTCCTTCCGTTACACTTAGTGGAAGCTCAACTACTGCAGGAGTAACATACAGTTGGACTGGACCTGGCGGATTTTCTTCTACGGCACAAAATCCTATAGCTACAACTGCTGGTACATATACCGTCACGGTCACTGATCCCGCCAATGCGGGTTGCCCTTCAACGGCAACCCAGGTTGTAAACGCAAGTATAGGTGTTCCTAATATTAGCACAGGATCTGCTTTGACTTTAACATGTACCACATCAAGTGTTAATTTAACTGGTGGCTCAACTACTGCTGGTGTGACATATAGTTGGTCTGGCCCGGGTGGTTATAGTTCTACTTCTGCAAGTCCTTCAGGAATAACTGTAGCAGGTACTTATACTTTAACCGTTACCGATCCTTCGTCTAGTTGTGCCGCAACGTCTACCCAGCTTGTTACTACGAATACTACTCCTCCTGACGCTTCAGCAGGAACAATACAAACGTTAACGTGTACTGCTCTTTCAGTTAGTTTAAGTGGATTATCTACAACAGCAGGTGCTAGTTATAGTTGGACCGGGCCTGGTGGTTTTACTTCTGCTGTTCAAAATCCAACAGGCGTTTCAGCAGCCGGAATTTATACGGTTACTGTTACTGATCCTGCAAATGGATGTACAGCTACCTCCACTCAAAATATTATTTCCAATACAACTGTTCCTGATATAGGTGGAACAGGAACATCCTTGACATTAACGTGCGTTCCACCAACTATAAATTTAATGGGAACTTCAGTTACACCAGGCGTATCATATAATTGGTCGGGTCCGGGAGGTTTTAGTTCTTCAACTCCAGGTGCAACAGTGAGTGTTGCCGGAACCTACACATTAACTGTAACAGATCCTGCGAATGGATGTACTTCAACAGGAAATGTAATTATTAATCCAAGTGTTGGTGCACCAAATGCTAGTGTTGGGTCAACACAAACCTTAACATGTATAGTTACCAGTCTGAATTTAAATGCATCTTCAACTACAAGTGGAGTTACATATAATTGGGCGGGAGCAGGAATTGTTTCCGGAGGCTCGTCAGCTACACCGACAGTTAATACTTCGGGCACTTATACCGTAACAATCACAGACCCTTCTAATGGTTGTACTTCTACTGCAATTCAAACTGTAAATACAAATACAACGCCTCCAATCGCTAATGCAGGGGCCGATCTTTTACTTCCTTGTACGGTGGCATCCATCAATTTGGATGGAAGCGGATCAAGTTCAGGAGCAAACTATACTTATAGTTGGACAACTTCTGGAGGATCGATTGTATCTGGTGCTTCAACAATTTCACCTGCTGCTGGTCAGCCAGGAAATTACACCGTCACTGTAACCGATATTACAAATGGATGTACATCAACAGATAATGTAATTGTAACTGGTGATATTTTTCCTGTTGCTTCATTTACTGCTTCTCCTACATCAGGATTAGCACCTCTTGTTGTCGATTTTACTAACGGAAGTACAGGTGCTATTTCTTACGTTTGGAATTTTGGTGATGGAACATCTTCTTCAGTTTTTAATTCCTCCAATACCTATAATTCATTAGGAGATTATACAATTACTTTGACCGCAATGAATAGCAGTGGATGTACCGATACGTATTCATTGACGATTCATGTTGACCAACTGTCTTTGCTAACAATTCCTAATGTTTTTACTCCGAATGGTGATGGAGAAAATGATATTTTCCGTCCGATAATTGCAGAAAATTTATCCGGATTTAAAGCAACTATATTTGATCGTTGGGGATTGAAAATCTATGAATGGGCAGATGCAAATTCAGGCTGGAACGGACAAACAAAAAATGGTGCTCCCGCAAACGATGGCACCTATTATTATATTATTAATGGAAAAGGTGTGGATGGGAAAGAATATATATATAATGGCTATTTGCAGTTATTGAGAGTTAAATAATCCGTAAATAGTTGAACGGGATTTATTGTTTGGAATTTCATAATAGCTGATGCAACCATTTCAAACTCATTTTCATCTAATTTTAAAGAATTTTCTTTTTTTTGATAAAAAACTGTACTTTAGTAAGATAATTGAAACACAAAACTGTTCAAACCATGAAAAATTATAAATTGGCGTTTACGTCATTCCTTACCATCATTGCATTGGTAATTGGTGCTAACCGGGCGAATGCTCAAAAAGCATATTTTAACAGCAAAACATCACGTCAGGTGGTAAATCAAGAAACATTGGTTTTCACATGTGAAATGCAAGAGCTGAAATCAAAAGATGCAGCAGTTGTTTTAGCAACTAAAATGAGAGCAACTAAAGCTGTTACTAATGTTGAAGTAAAAGATTATAATGTCAATAAAGCTAATTTTGTTATCTCAACGCCTAAAAAACAAGGATTATTATCCTTACAAAAAGCATTGTTAGGAGCAGGCATTGAAACTGTATACTTGGATAGTAAGCCAATAAAAACGAGCGAATTGGCGCAAGTTGTTCGGGCAATGAAAAAGAAATAATAGAATAAATTATTATATGTATTTTT
>JAPLDC010000165.1 GCA_026391935.1 Bacteroidota bacterium
ACAGAGTTGCAAAAGGCGACAAAGTTTATGGCGGAACGCTACGAATAAATGAAACTGAACAATTTCTAACTTTATACCCTGCAGGCATTACTGATATCGGATCAGCTCACATTGCTAACCAAATATACGAAGGATTGGTGAAA
This sequence comes from Bacteroidota bacterium, assembly GCA_026391935.1. GTDB lineage: Bacteria > Bacteroidota > Bacteroidia > 2-12-FULL-35-15 > 2-12-FULL-35-15 > 2-12-FULL-35-15. The sequence continues at coordinate 144 of JAPLDC010000165.1, forward strand.
TTCGATGCTAAAGACCTGTCAATAATCCCTTGTATTGCTGAAAAATGGGAGGTAGATGCCGCTGGAACAACCTATACTTTCCATCTAAAAAAAGGTGTGATGTTTCAAGATAATGAGTGTTTCCCTGAAGGAAAAGGAAGAGAAGTGAAATCTTCTGACTTCATATACTCTTTTGGACTGTTATGTACTGATAATAAAGACAATTCTAATTTTGCCGCAACTTTTAAAGATCGTGTTGTCGGAGCAAATAAGTTCTTCGAGGCAAGCAAAGGTAAACCAAACGGAACCATTGAAGGCATCAAAGCACCGGATGATTATACAATCTCCATCTCTCTTACTTCTCCAAGTACTTCCTTTTTATCTGCCTTGGCGTCACCTTCTACTAGCGTGATTGCAAAAGAAGCGTATGAAAAATACGGTGTTAACATGAAAGTTGGGACAGGTGCATTTATTTATGTTGAAAATGGAGCAACTGATAAAGCAATTTTAAAACGAAACGATAACTATTACGGAAAAGATTCTTTAGGTAACCAGCTTCCTTTTCTTGATTCTATTGTGTTCAGCTTCTTGCCGACTAAAAAGCAAGAATTAGAAAATTTCCAAAATGGCAATTTAGATATGGTAATTGGACTTCCTTCAGAATCAATAAAAGATCTTGTTGAAAGCCAAATTGCTGACTTTCAAAATAAACCACCAAGATATTTATTGGAACGTTCTCCAGAAATGGCCAGCCAATATTATGAGTTCAATCTTTCTAAAGAACCATTTAATAATATCAAAGTTCGTCAAGCATTTTGTTATGCTATTGACAGAAACAAAATTATTGAAGATGTTTTAAAAGGAGAAGCATATGGTCCAGCAATCAATGGAATATGTCCTCCATCTTTTAAAGGTTATGATATTACAAAAATCACAGGATATGATTTTGATGCTGTAAAAGCTAAAAAACTGTTAGCTGATGCTGGATACCCAAACGGAAAAGGATTTCCTAAAATAAAAATTGAATTAAACAGCGGTGGAGCAAAAAACACCAATGTTGTTTTGGAAATACAAAAACAATTAATGGACGTATTAAACGTGAATGTGGATTTTGAAGTAGTTCCTCAAAAACAAAAAATGGAAGATTCAAAATATGCCCGCGCAGAAATTTTCCGTGCTGCCTGGATTGCAGATTTCCCTAGCCCTGAAAACTTCTTATGGATCCTTTACGGAGCTACAGTACCTTCGGATCTTTCACAACCTTCCTACCCAAACACTTCTCGATATAAAAATCCTGAATTTGATAAATTATTTGATCTTGGAAAATCCGCAAAAACACAAGAAGAAGGATATGCTGATTTCTTGAAAGCAGAACAGCTAATGATCAATGACGCACCAATAATGATGTTATGGTATGATGAAAATTATCGTTTGATAAAATCGACTGTACATAATTTATTTTCAAATCCAATGCGCTATAGAGATTATTCTCAAGTTTATATCAAAGAAAACGCTCCAGCTGCTGCGAATGCAAAAGATGGTGAAGCAAAAAAATAAAATTTAATTTTTTTCTATAAAACCCTGACGAATTGTTTTTCAATCAACGTCAGGGTTTTGTTTTAAAACTTTATAGATCTATTACTTATGACACACAATTCTGTTTTTCAAAAAAAAACACTAAATAAAAATATAGTATTTTTTTTAACATTTGTTTCCCTTTTTGGCACCCCTTCATTTGCACAACTAAACGAAACAACTCAGGAAGTAAATACTCCCGTACACTCTGTAATCATTTATTTATACGGTGCTGAAGTGAGCCAAAACAAAATGGTGACACTTAGTCCGGGAAGAAACAAAATAATTTTCACAAATCTTTCTCCTAAACTAGACTCTAAAAGCATTCAGGTAAGCGCATCAGGCAACGTTTCCATTTTAGCGATATCCGATGCAATAAATTATATGTCAGATCAAAAAGAGAGCAACAGAATTAAACAATTAAAAGATTCAGTCACTATTTTATCCGACGGAATCACACTAGCCAATAACGATAAAGATGCATATGTGACAGAAAAAAACATGCTTTTGAAGAACGAATCTATTGGCGGCACAGACAAAGGTGTTGCTATCACAGAATTAAAATTAGCTGCCGATTTCTATAGAACACGAATAAAGGAGATCAATTCCGAAATATCAAAGCTGGATAAAAAAAATATTTCTTTACAAGAAACTTTAAATAAAGTAAATCAGCAACTGGATGAATTAGATTCAAAAAACAATCAACCTACATCCGAAATTTCAATCCTCATTTCATCAACAGCAAAAACAACATCGACAATTGATCTGAAATATTTAGTTTCCGATGCAGGCTGGGCACCTAGCTATGATCTACGGGCAGAAGATATCAATCAACCAATAGAATTAAAATACAGAGCGAAAGTTTATAATAATACAGGTATCGATTGGAATGATATCAAATTAAAATTATCTACTGCCGATCCATCAAAAAGTGCTGCTAAACCGGAATTACTTCCTTGGGATCTAACCTACACTTCAACTTATAAACACAGAGAAATTTCAAACAAGGAAAATGCGCCTTCAGCAGCCTATCAATCCGGAGAAGGATTTTTCCTTCCGACTCAAAACCATATCTTGTTGATGTTACAGAATACAAATTACCTGCAACCTTCCAACATTTTAGTGCACCGAAATTAGATCGCGATGCATTTCTATTGGCGCGTATCACAGGCTGGGAAGATCTTGACCTTGTGGAAGGCGAAGCGAATGTTTATTATGGCGGCACATTCGTTGGACAATCATACATATATACAAGAAGTGCTGACGACACGCTCGATCTTTCACTTGGCCGTGATAACAAAGTTTTAGTGACTAGGAGTAAAGTAAAAGAATATTGTACAAAAAAATATATCGGCAATAGCACAAAAGAAACCTTTGCATATGAAATGCTGGTTAAAAATAATCGTAAAACACCGGTTCAAATTGAGGTGGAAGACCAATTACCTATTTCAACACAAAGTGATGTAACTGTTGATGCTATTGAAATATCAAAAGCAGAATACGATGAGAAAACAGGTAAACTGGTTTGGAAGTATAATTTACAACCCGGAGAAGTGAAAAAAATTGAACTTTCTTTTTCTGTGAAGTATCCTAAAACATCTAAGATAAACACTCAGAAATACCGTTCTGCAGCTAGTCCATCATTTTAAAATTTATTATGTAATTATTGTGAAAGAGCAATATGGCCGAAAGAAATTATTACATACTACTTGAAGTAAAAAGTAACGCAACATTCGATGAAATAAAAATTTCCTATCGGGCATTAGCAAAAAAATATCATCCTGATAAGAATATTGGCAACAAGGCCGCGGAAGAATATTTCAAAGAAATACAACAAGCATATACCGTTTTATCAAATCCTGAAAAACGCAAAAAATACGATCTGAAATTTTCCTATTACAACAAAACGCAGGCACAGAAACGAGAATACGCAACAGGACCCCAATATACATCAGGGAGCGCATATCAATACACCCAGCAAAAGACCCAAACGAAAAAAACTCCAGAGAAAAAAGATAATACAGAAAGCTGGCAAATACTCGTAAGCATTGGTATTGCACTTATCCTTTTGTATTTTATCATTTCGTATTCTGCCGAAAAAAATACAGCTTCAAGTACTACCGTGCCGCAACTTACTGAAAAGGTCAATGACAAAAAGATAGAACCTTCCGAACCGGCCATCAGCAATTTTGATTCACCCTACTCCACTTATTTTGGAGCAGAAATTTCTGATCCGGAAAGCAAAAACAGTATCACTATTTTTACTACCGGTAATACCGAAGCCGTAGTTTGTTTAGTTGAAAAAGATGCTCCAAACAGAACCATAAGAAATCAATATATGGTAAGCCAGACAGAATTCAAAATGAATGAAATTCCTGATGGAGAATATTTTTTAAGAATTTATTATGGAACAGACTGGAATCCTAAAAAAACATTTTTAAATAATTCTATTAAAGGAGGATTTAATACTGAAAAAGGATTTGTTGAGATTAATACAGGAAAAGATGCCTTAAAAATGAAAAAAATGAAAAATGGCAGCATCGATTCGTATTCTACCTATGAAATAAAGATCGATCCCGTTAGCAATCAGAATATTAAATCTATTTCACCGGCTGAATTTTTCCAAAAGTAATTTTCGTATTTCAATGATTTTCAGGGTGATTTTGTCACTTCGGGAGGTATTTTTTCGACCAATCACCATTATATGCAGTCGGCTTATGCAGAAATCACAATAAAAATGACTACTTTTGCAGGCTTTAAAATCAATATTATTGATCGTTATATGACCGATTGGAATTTATAACTGTCAAATTAACTAAATTTTATAATGAAAAACATCAGAAACATTGCCATTATTGCCCACGTCGATCACGGAAAAACAACCTTGGTAGATAAAATTTTACACACAGGAAAATTATTTCGTGATAACCAGGAATCAGGGGAATTGATCCTTGACAATAATGATCTTGAGCGGGAGCGCGGGATCACCATTTTGGCAAAAAATGTATCTGTACGATATAAAGGAACAAAAATTAACATCATCGATACTCCCGGTCACGCGGATTTTGGTGGTGAAGTAGAGCGTGTTTTAAACATGGCCGATGGTGTAGTTGTATTAGTAGATGCTTTTGAAGGTGCAATGCCTCAAACGCGTTTCGTGACTCAAAAAGCTTTGGCACAAGGCAAACGTGTTGTGCTTGTGATCAACAAAGTGGACAAACCAAACTGTCGCCCCGATGAAGTTCATGATCAGGTATTTGATCTGTTCTTTAACTTAGATGCAACAGAAGAGCAGTTAGATTTTAAAACTGTTTACGGTTCATCAAAGCAAGGTTGGATGGGGCCGGATTGGAAAAATCCTACTACCGACATTACTTATTTATTAGATACAATTATTGATTTCTTCCCTGAGGCTCCTAGCCAGGAAGGTACCTTACAGATGCAGATCACCTCTTTGGATTACTCTTCATTTGTTGGACGTATTGCTGTAGGACGTGTACACCGCGGTTCTATAAAAGAAAATATGCCGGTATCATTAGTGAAAAGAGATGGATCCATTATAAAATCCCGCATCAAAGAATTATTCACCTTTGAAGGTTTAGGAAAAGCGAAATCATCGGAGTCGATCAACTCAGGAGAAATTGTTGCAATCACAGGAATTGATGGATTTGAAATTGGTGATACGATTGCTGATTTTGAAAATCCGGAAGGACTTACTCCTATCGCTATTGATGAGCCAACAATGAATATGTTGTTTTGTATTAACAACTCTCCCTTCTTCGGTAAAGAAGGAAAGTTTGTTACTTCACGTCACTTGAGAGACCGTTTGTTCAAAGAGTTGGAAAAAAACCTTGCACTACGTGTGGAAGAAACCAATTCGGCCGACTCGTATTTGGTGTTTGGTCGTGGTATTCTTCACTTGTCGGTACTTATTGAAACCATGAGACGCGAAGGCTACGAATTGCAAGTAGGACAACCACAAGTAATCATTAAAGAAATAGATGGAGTAAAATGCGAACCAATAGAAATATTGACCGTAGATGTTCCTGAAGAATATGCTGGTAAGGTGATTGAATACGTGAGTCAACGTAAAGGAGATATGTTGTTGATGGAGCCAAAAGGCGATTTGCAACACATCGAATTCGATATTCCTTCGCGAGGTATCATTGGGTTAAGAAATAATATCTTGACGGCTACTGCCGGAGAGGCCATCATGGCACACCGTTTTAAAGCTTTCGAACCTTGGAAAGGAGTTATTCCTCATCGTAACAATGGGGTGCTTATTTCGGGCGAAATGGGAACTGCTATTGCTTATTCAATAGATAAGTTGCAAGACAGAGGAAATTTCTTTGTTGAAGCAGGCGACCCTATTTATACCGGACAAATCATTGGCGAAAACAATCGTCAAGATGACATTGTTGTAAACATCACGAAAGAGAAAAAACTAAGCAATATGCGTGCATCGGGTTCGGATGACAAAATGCGTATCATCCCGAAAATTAACTTTTCGTTGGAAGAAGCCATGGAGTATATTCAACTTGACGAGTATGTGGAGTTGACTCCAAAATCGATACGTATGCGTAAGATTTTGCTTGACGAAAACGAAAGAAAACGTTCGGAGAAAAAAATGGTGAATCAATAAGAAACCAAAACTCCGTTGGATATTAAAAGACCGATGTTCTGTGAAAACAGAGTATCGGTCTTTTTACGTTAGCATGAGTTTGAAGCTTGCGATAACAAGACCTATGGCTAATAGATAACGTAAGGTAGGCAGATTAAATTTTTTGCTTCCGAAATACGAACCTGCAATACCACCCATGATGGTAAA
>JAPLDC010000316.1 GCA_026391935.1 Bacteroidota bacterium
CATTCCTAAATAGCCAACGTATAATTCGTGATGAGCCGGAAATGCTGATAATCCAAGTAGTGTAGAAGCAACCGGTATATTTCCATTTTCTGCAAGAGCAAGTAATTGGTCTTGTGCATTTGAAAGCAGCACTCCGTGTCCGCAAAGTATGAATGGTCTTTTTGCATTATTTATAAGCTCTGCAGCTTGTCTAACGCTCTCGGTATTTATTTTCGGATATGGGAAATAACTTCTTATGCTTTGGCATTTCTCATAGTTATAAACTGTTTTTCCAAATTGTGCATCCTTTGTTATGTCAACAAGAACAGTACCTGGTCGGCCTGTGGTAGCGATGTAAAAAGCTTTAGCAATGGCCGGAGCGATTTCAGATGCATTCGTTACTTGTATATTCCATTTAGTTACCGGCATTGATATTCCAACAACATCTGTTTCCTGAAATGCATCTGTTCCTAAAAATTGTGAGGATACTTGTCCGGTTATGCAAACCAGTGGAGTTGAATCTATTTGAGCATCAGCAATTCCTGTTATCAAGTTTGTGGCACCCGGTCCTGATGTTGCGAATACAACTCCAGGTTTTCCAGAAACTCTGGAATACCCTTCTGCTGCATGTGTAGCACCTTGTTCATGTCGAACGAGATAGTGGTTCAATTTATTTGTATAGTCATATAAAGCATCATATATTGGCATTATTGCCCCACCTGGATAACCAAAAACATCTTTTACATCTTCATCTAAAAGAGCAAGTATAAGTGCTTCTGCACCCGTTACTTCTTTATTATATTTATCGTGTTTCATATTATTTATCTGTTAAGCAACCTGTACTGGCCGAACTAACCAGCTTCGCATATTTATATAAAACACCTTGTTTTATTTTTAATTCGGGTCGCTTCCAATGTTTTTTTCTTTCTAATAATTCTTCTGTTGAAAGTTTCAGATCAATTGAGTTTTTAACTGCATCGATGGTAATTAGATCACCATCTTTCACCAATGCAATTGGGCCACCATCAAATGCTTCGGGACAGACATGTCCGACCACAAAGCCATGTGTACCGCCAGAAAAACGGCCATCTGTAATAAATGCAACGCTATTTCCTAATCCTGCACCTATCAGTGCGGATGTAGGTTTTAACATTTCAGGCATTCCAGGTCCGCCTTTCGGTCCTTCATTCCGTATCACAACAACATGTCCTGCTTTTACTTTCCCTTCTCGGATTCCTGTGATACATTCAAATTCATTTTCAAAAACGATTGCATGACCTGTAAACAATTCGCCTTCTTGTCCGGTTATTTTTGCAACAGCACCTTCCGGAGCTAGGTTGCCATATAGTACTCTTAGGTGTCCGGATGCTTTCAAAGGCTTTTCTATTGACAATATCACATCTTGTGAAGAAGGTATAGCAGGGACATTTTCTAAATTTTCTTTTAATGTTTTTCCGGTTACTGTCAGACAGTCACCATGCAAGTATCCTTTTTCCAAAAGATATTTCATCACAGAAGGTATTCCACCCATAGCAAAAATGTCTTCCATAAGATATTTTCCGCTTGGCTTCAGATTGGCAAGTACAGGCGTTTTTTCGTTGATGCGTGTTATGTCTTCCAATGTAAAATCGATGTTTGCTGTTTTAGCCATGGCTATTAAATGAAGAACTGCATTTGTAGAACCTCCTAAAACAACAACAACTGTAAGGGCATTTTCAAATGATTCTTTCGTTAGGATATCAGAAGGTTTCAGATCTTTTTCTAATAGTACTTTCAAATAGTCCCCGGCTTTTTCACACTCTTCTTTTTTTTCAGCGCTCAATGCAGGATTTGATGAACTGTATGGAACGGATAATCCCAAGGCTTCTATGGCGGATGCCATAGTATTCGCAGTGTACATACCTCCGCATGCTCCTGCACCTGGACAGGCATTTTTTATAATGCCTTTAAAATCTTCATCATTTATTTTGCCTGCATATTTTTCGCCGAGTGCTTCAAACGCAGAAACGATATTTAGTTTTTTTCCTTTATAATTTCCGGATGCGATTGTTCCTCCGTATACCATTAATGATGGACGGTTTAATCGTATCATCGCCATGGTTACGCCAGGCATATTTTTATCGCAACCGGCTATGGTGATCAATCCATCATAGTAATGAGCCGCAGTAACTGCTTCAACCGAATCAGCGATTATTTCACGTGATACAAGTGAATACCGCATTCCTTCCGTACCATTTGTGATACCATCACTTATTCCGATTGTATTAAATTGTAATCCTACAAGTCCGCTTTTTTGAACGCCTTCCTTCACATATTTTGAAAGTACATTCAAATGCATATTGCATGTGTTGCCTTCATACCAGGTAGAAGCAATCCCGACTTGTGCTTTATTCATATCTTTATCCGTAAAGCCGACACCATAAAGCATGGCTTGGGATGCGGGTTGTGACTCGTCCTGAGTAACTGTTTTGCTGTAACGATTTAAGTTCATGATTTGAATTTTTATACTAATGAGAAATTTCCGTATTCATTAAAAGCAACTCTTCTTAAATATTTCCTTTGTAAAAGTGATCCAAGGGAATCTTCCCATTTTAATTTAAAAGGCACTCTGTCCAATGAATTTATTTCAGCAACCTCAGCAGCTGTGCCTGTAAAAAATGCACTATCAGCACCTTTTACTTCTTCGGGTTTAAAATATTTTTCCACTATTTTTATTCCTAATTCTTCACACAATTCAAACATCGTGGCACGTGTGATGCCCGGCAAGATGTTGCCTAATGGAGAAGTATAAAGTGTTCCCTGATTTTCAAAAAAGAAATTAGCACCAGGTCCTTCCGCAACATTTCCATTCATATCTAACAATAAGGCTTCGTCAAAACCTTTTTGTTTCGCTTCAGTGGTTGCTAAAATAGAATTTACGTAATGACCGGTTACTTTTGCTTCAACATGGCAAGAATTTGGATTTGGTCGCTGGTAAGAGGAAATCATTACTTCTAAAGCGCCATTACCTAAATATTTCCCCCATTCCCATGCACATAATAATACATTTACATCATCAGCAGGAGTGAGTGACATATTAGCTCCGGCAAAAACCAGTGGGCGTATATATGCATTTTCTAAATTATTTTTTTCTAATAGCTGATAAGTCAATCGAGTGAATTCTTCCACCGAATTATTTACTTTTAAATGCATCTTTTTTGCAGAGAATAAAAGACGTTCATAGTGTTCTTCCGACTTGAAAATTCTGGTTCCGTCAGGTGTGGAGTAGGAGCGTATTCCCTCAAATACGCCACAGCCATAATGCATGGTTTGAGAATATGGACTTACCATTAGGTCGTTGGCTTTAAGCCATTTACCGTTATAAAATACGATTGTGTTGTTGTTGTGATACATGTTTTCTGGTTTTTAAATAGTTTATTGGTGTAAAATAAAAAAGCCCAAATCATTTCTGAGAAGGGCTTTTGTGGGCAAAAGAGGTTCTTCTCATCCTGGCGAATGAATAATAATGACAGATATTTGAATTTTTCTTTTCATTTTGATAAAATAAAAAAAGCCTTTCGGTTAGGAAAGGCTTTCTATAAAACATAGCAATATCCTCTCCCTTATGGGGTTTGAATAATGATAATAATATATAAGTTCTGTGTTTTCATTTTTTTAACGGTACAAATGTAAATTAATATTTAATATAA
>JAPLDC010000452.1 GCA_026391935.1 Bacteroidota bacterium
GAGCTACTGCCTGATAATTTATACCTTCTGGTGGAGCTTGTGAATAGGATATCATTCTTCCTAATAAAAACAATACTAATAGTGATACCGATTTTTTCATGATGAATTTATTTATGTAATATCTTTTCTATTTCTTTTCTACCTGTTCTTTAATATAAATTATTTCGGCTTGCCTTAAATAAATACTAAACATCTTTTAACAGTGATTCAGAATAGCAAGCTTTTATTATTCCACTTAAAAAAATATCATTTACAACTACTACTGAAACTGATTGTGTAAATGGAGCAAATAATGAAAAGTTAGGTCCGCAAGGAATACCAGAAATAAAAACCAGATTGATTAGAGAACATTGGAAATTATTCTCGTTTGCATCAGCATTTTTAGAAGCAAAAACGATTGAAATTATAAATAAAAGAAGGAGTAAATTTTTAATCATTCTTAGCTTATATTCTACGGAATAAAAATAAGCATTTTTTGATTAATTAGCGCTTTTTAGCGACAAAAGATTAATTTGTCGATATGAAAGGAAATTAATTTGGAATTTTTAATCCAATTACAAGAATATCGTCCACCTGATCAAGTGGACCTCGCCATTCTTCGATGGTTTTGTTCAGAATATCCTTTTGCTTCTCAATGGGCTCTTTGTGAACTTGCATTAATAAATCGCGGAAATGATTTGCCATGAATTTTTTACCATTCGGTCCGCCAAATTGATCAGCATAGCCATCAGAGAAAATATAAACGGAATCCCCTTTTAATAGCTGAACAGTATGATTGGTAAATTTCTTTTTCTCTTCTCCTAAAAACAAACCGATTGGGAATTTATCAGCTTTTGTTTGAATCAATTGTCCATCTCTGATGAGATACAAAGGATTATAAGCACCTGCATATTGCAATTCAAGCGTTTTAAAATCAATAGTACAAAAAGAAAGGTCCATTCCATCTTTTGCCTGTGACTCTTCATGTCCGTGATGCAATGTTTCGCTGACACCCTCGTTCAAACGATCCAAGATAAGTGAAGGTGTTGTATTTTCATCACTGTTCACTACGTGTTTTAATAGGTTATACCCCACAATAGACATAAAAGCTCCGGGAACACCATGTCCTGTGCAATCAACTGCAGAGAACATTGTTTTTCCATTTTTCTCATCCATCCAGTAAAAATCTCCTGAAACAATATCTTTGGGCTTGTATAGGACAAAAGAGTTAGGTAAGACTCGTTTTACAAAACTATCAGGAGGTAAAATCGCTTCCTGAATCCGTTTAGCATATTTTATACTATCAGTAACATGTTTATAAAGTACTTCCAACTCCTGATTCTGAGTTTCAATTTCTTCTTTTTGACGAACCACTTGTTCGGTACGCTCAATAACTTTTGCTTCCAAAACACGTTCATTTTCACGTAAATCTTCACGCATCTTAAGCAATGCATCACCCAATGTATCATCTTTACTCAATGCTCGATAATGAGAATCAAAGTTTCCTGAACCAACTTGCTTAGCAAACTCTGTTGTTCTTCCCATCCCGTCGATAAGGTCGCTCAAAGCAGCCGACATTTCACCTATTTCATCATTTCTATCTTTAATTCTTTCTTTCGGAAGGACGCCTCTTCCCATCATCACCAACATTTTTTTCAATTGATGAATTGGACGAACAATAGTTCTTACCGTAAGGATTGCAATAATTATAGCACCGAAAGGAAGAATAAAAAATAGCCACAACACAATTTTTTGAAGGGAACTAAATGATTCCAACATCTCATCAGAATTGGCTAATGCATTAGCATTTTGCTTATCGATAAGACTACTTAAATTTTCATTAATGACTTTAAATTTCGAATCTAATTCTTCGAAAGGAATTTGTGCTAAAAATTTAATATTTAAGTCGTTATAAGTATCAAATGAGTTTAAGGTTTGCATAACATCGTCATCGTAACTCTTAAACATTTGTTCGATTAACGCTAAAATACCATCAACACTCTCTTGCTCGTCTTTGTTCCAATTAACAGAATACTTTTTAATTTTTGCTTTTAATGCAGGGTATTCATTATTTATTAATGCACGTAACGCCTTTTTATCTACAGCATCATCACCTGTTTGAACATAAAACCATTTTGTGATTAAAAATTTTGAACGAATAAGGAGGTAATTTAACTCCTTCAAAGAAGCAACGGAAGGGTTATAAATCTCAGTTACTTTATCGGTTTTTTTACGACTGTCATTCAGAGTAGTATTTGTAAGCCAAAATGCAACAACTACTAAAAAAATGATTACGCCAAAGCCTAATCCGATCTTTCTGCTAATTGTAAACCTTAACTTCATAAAAAATAACAGTGAATTGATTATTGAATATTACTTACCTATTTTTTCCAATTTTTGTTTAAACTCATTTGATTTCTCTTTTTCATTTAAACTAAAATAGATACCAGATAAACCTAATAATGTTTCTCTCTTATTCGGGTCAAGAGAATATGCTTTTTCCATGAACGGAAGTGATGCCTTAAATAAATTGATTGAGTTATCCTGAACATCATTTAATGCTACAATATCCAGATCGTAATCCGATTGATTAATTAAATTAACGGCTTGATTATAATATAAAATACCCATATTATAATTTGCACTGATATTATTCGGATCAAGTTCTAAAGCCTTGTTGTATGACGCTTTTGCAAGAGCTAAGAAATCTATCTTTCCTTTTTTATCACCATCATAAATGCGGGTGTAAACAGCAGCAATGGCATTTGCAAAATCAATTTCTTTTTGTTTGAAATTTTCTTTTGATGGATCCACTAACAAATAATATTCTCTGAATGTATCAAAATCCCTTATCGCGATCTTGAAATCGATTGTATCTAAACTTGCAGCAGCATCATTGTACAAGGTTGTCGCTAAATATTTAATATTTTTAATATTTTCATGCACATTTTCTTGAGTAGTATCCAATGCAAGTGATTTCTTAAATGAGATCAATGCCTCAATACGCGAAAAAGACTCCTTATTGCCTTTTTCGTTTTGGTTGTAGATCGTTTTATATACAAAACCTCTGATGTACCAAGCTTGTCCATCAACCTGAGTTTCAGGAAACACAACAGCTGCATCAATATTTGCTTTGGCACTATCCAGTTTATTTTGCTGCAAGAACGTGTACGCAGCTGTCACACGTGACTGCTGAGCATTTGAAACAACTACTAACAAGAGTAGAATTCCAAAAATAATTGTTCTTTTAATTTTTAACATTTACTATATAAATAATATTTATTTAACCTGGACAGACATCTCTACAAGAGTTGACGCTACCTTAAGTTTGTATTTTTCAATATTCAATCTATTCAATTCAATTTTTTGTTTATTGCCATCTACAAAAAAGTTGATGCCTGAACCTTTAGTCGCTAAACCTGATTTATCAGTAACAATCAGAGCACTTTTAGTCTTTACTTTCCCTAATACGTCAGCAAGCTGCGAAGAGTTATCAGAAAGAATAAAAACGATATGGCATTTTGCACATTCAGAAGGAGTAGAAACAGATATGATCTCAAATTTTTGAGTACCAACTGTTTTGGAACTCGCCATTTTGTTAAGTTCTGCAACCAATGGAGCACTTGTGCCTAAAACCCCAACAACAAAGTTCCCCTCTTTGTATGCGGCTGGCCATTCAATATATTTTGTAAAATTGTAAATATAGATGGCTTTTATCTTCGCATTTGCCTCCTCAGATTGATCAGGAACTACCACGACCCATGAGGATAATAGTATTGCTGAAACGAATATG
>JAPLDC010000319.1 GCA_026391935.1 Bacteroidota bacterium
GTGTACGCATCTCCTGAAAAATATTTTGATCAGGTAATTGAAATTGATCTTTCAACATTGGAGCCACATGTGAACGGACCATTCACTCCTGATTTAGCAACTCCGATTTCACAATTAAAAGAAGCTGCAATTAAAAACGGTTGGCCTACAAAAATATCCGTAGGACTTTTAGGTTCTTGTACTAACTCTTCTTACGAAGATATTTCCAGAGCTGTGAGCATTGCTAAACAAGTAACATCAAAAAATTTAAAAGCAAAATCAGAATATTTAATCAATCCGGGTTCTGAACAGATTCGCTTCACAATTAAACGTGATGGTTTTTTAGATGTGTTCGATCAGATTGGTGCTAAAGTATTTACAAATGCTTGCGGACCTTGTATCGGAATGTGGGATAGAATGGGTGCTGAAAAACAAGAAAAAAACACCATCATTCATTCTTTCAACAGAAATTTCGCCAAACGTGCGGATGGAAATCCTAATACCTATGCATTTGTCGCATCTCCAGAGATTGTTACAGCAATGGCTATTGCAGGTGATTTGACATTTAATCCGCTTACAGATTTTTTAACAAACGAAAAAGGTGAAAAAGTTAAATTAGATCCTCCTGCTGGTGATGAATTACCAACAAAAGGCTTTGCTGTTGAAGATGCCGGTTACCAAGCTCCTGCTGCTGATGGAAGTAAAGTGTCCATCGTGGTTTCTCCTTCATCTAGTCGTTTACAATTATTAGATCCATTCACTGCATGGGAAGGTGCAGATCTTACTGGATTGAAATTGCTGATTAAAGCAAAAGGGAAATGCACAACAGATCATATTTCTATGGCTGGTCCATGGTTAAAGTTCCGCGGGCATTTAGATAACATTTCAAATAATATGTTGATCGGTGCTGTGAATTTCTTTAATGAAAAAACGGATAATGTAAAAAATCAATTGACAGGAACATATGATGCTGTACCAAAAGTTCAACGTGATTACAAAGCAAAAAATATTGGTTCTATTGTAGTTGGCGATGAAAATTATGGAGAAGGTTCTTCCCGCGAACATGCTGCTATGGAGCCTCGTCACTTGGGCGTTCGTGCTGTTTTAGTAAAATCTTTTGCCCGTATCCATGAAACAAATTTGAAAAAGCAAGGAATGTTAGGGTTAACATTTGTTGATAAATCGGATTATGAAAAGATCAAAGAAGATGATATAATTGATATCATCGGATTAACATCTTTTGCTCCAAACACGCCATTGACAGTTGTTCTGAATCATGCTGACGGTAGTCGTGATTCGATCAAAGCAAATCATACATACAATGAACAGCAAATAGAATGGTTTAAAGCTGGCGGAGCACTAAATATTATCCGTGCGAATGTGAAAGCTTAATTTAAAGTATCAAGAAAAATGCGTTACGAATTATCGTGACGCATTTTTTTATTTATAATGATATTAATCCTTCAATTCCTTCCATCTCTTTGTATTTTGAAATGATTGAATCTGCATCGAGCATTACTTCTTTAATTGTAATACTGATGTATTTTCCATTGGAAGATTCTTTTTGTGTGATAACCGCTTCATCAGAAAATTTAGATTCTACTAATGCTATTTTTCTATTATCAGCAGGAATAATGAATTTGAACATATATAAAGTCGGCCATTCTTTTTCAAGAAGCAATTGTACTCGGAGTTTTTCAAATTGTTCATCTTTATTCATAATACAAAGATAAGACTTTATTGCATTTTGCTAATTTTGTTTCAAATTGTACCGATGGAAACATTTAAAATTAAAGGAGATTTTATTCAACTGAACCAATTGATAAAAGCAATGGGTTGGTGTGAAAATGGTGCCCAAGCAAATAATTTTATTGACGAGGGGCTGGTCAGAGTAAATGGAGAAATTGAATATAGGAAGCGCAATAAATTAATCGTTGGAACTCAAATTGAATTTAATGACCAACGGGTAATAATTGAATAATTAATGAAAAACAATTTTATTTACTAATTCTTTTCCTTGTATTCTCAAACAAAAGTTTCGGCCAAAAAGGAATGCTCGATACCTCAATAAAATCAGTAGTCTTAAATGATTATGAGCTTTCGGACAAACAATTTAGTGCTTGGAAGATTATTCAGAACAATTGGCTGGGGAGCGATTATGAAGTCATCAAAATGGAAAATAAAATAAATTTAAATTGTAAAAATTGTGATGCATTTTACCTTGATTTGATTATTAAGATCAATGCAAATGGAAAATTATAATATTATAAATTACTTAATAGTAATGTATGTGATTTGGAGCTGACAAAAAAACTTGAATTGAGATTTGTTCGGAGTTTTTTTAAATTTGAATACCCGCCTGAACTGAGAAATACAACATTTAAAACCAGACTGGGCTATGTTTTAAAATGTTAAATTATCCATGATAAACTTTTGAGGAAATAATTAATCCGTCTTTAACTTCCAAAACTTCCGCCACTAACATATTTTCTTCAGCATCAACTTTTCTGATGTACTCCATAAATACCCGATCTTCATTCGCAGTTAAACTTGTTACCTGATAATTTAAGGAAGGTAAACGGTCAAATGCATCCTGCCACCATTCTCTCAAAGCATCTTTGCCGCATACCAATCCGTTCGTTTCGGGCTTTCTGATTTTTAATTTCGGACTAAAATGCTTGGCGTTGTCGTGATACAGCGCCAATAATTTTTCCAGATTGTGCGTGTTAAACGCTTCAAACCAATTAAAGGCTATTGTTTCAATTTCCTGAGGTTTCATATATGGTAATTAGAGTTATAAAAATACGTTTTTTTAGTAGAAAATGGTCGAAAAATTGTTTTTAAACCCATAGTAAAATCAATAGTTTTTGCTATTTTTACGAAGAATGCAATAGCGTTTAAAAAAATATTTGCATATTCAGAAAAAATAATAATAAAACAAAATATTTCATTAGAAGAGCTATACACAATTTTTTTTAGATGAAAATAAGAGCATTAAATTTTCTACTACTGTTTATTATTACTCAGGTTTCGTTTGCACAGGTTGATCCTGCAAAAGTTACAATAGCCCGTGATACTTTCGGTATACCACACATTTTCGCAGAAACAGATGCTGAAGTTACTTATGGTTTGGCTTGGGCACATTGCGAAGATGATTTTGAACACATTCAAATGTTGATGATAACAGCGAAGGCGCGATTAGGTGAACTCAACGGTAAAGATGGCGCTATCTCTGATTACTTTGTGAGGTTTATAAAAGCGAAAGAGATCGCGGAACAAAAATATGATGGTGACATAAGTCCTGAATATAAAATTGTTTTACAAGCGTATGCTGATGGTGTAAATAACTATGCAGCGAAACATCCAGAAGAAATTAAATTGAAAAATATTTTTCCGATAACACCGAAAAATATTATTACAGGCTACATCGTTATTTTGACGAGTATGGTTGGAGTGCCTACAGCACTTAAATATATTGTAAAAGGCGATCCTGACAATTATATTTTCAATGCAAGTGCAGGATCTAATGGTATTGCTATGAATCCGCGAATTACATCGGATAGTTCAACTTATTTATTAATAAATCCACACGTTCCTCTTGAAGGTAGTGCCTCCTGGTATGAAGCGCATTTATGTAGTGAGCAGGGGTTGAATATTTATGGTGCATTGGTGCCAGGTATGATCTCTCCTGCAATGGGGTGTAATGAACATTTAGGATGGGCAATTACTTTCAATTGGCCTGATTACGTTGATATTTATAAAATGGAGATCAATCCCCAAAATAAAAATCAATACAAATTTGATGGTGATTGGTATGACTTCGAAGTAAGAAAAATTCCACTAAAAGTAAAAGCAAAGCTTGGAAAAGTTACAGTAAAAAAGGAAGCGTTGTGGTGTATTTATGGGCCTGCCTATAGAACCGATAAAGGCGTTTACGCTTTAAGGTACAATACAATGTTCAATGTTAAAGCAGCTGAACAATGGTTTAAAATGGGAAAGGCAAAACAATATGCCGACTTCTACCAAACGATGGAAATGCAGGGTATTCCTCTATTCAATTTTGTGATGGCAGATGATAAAAA
>JAPLDC010000085.1 GCA_026391935.1 Bacteroidota bacterium
TCAACGAAGAATGCCTTTTTATCAATGATGTAAGATGATTATGCTTCTGCTTGTGGAGCTTCAGCTTCCGGAGTTGGAGTAACTTCAGCAACAGGAGCAGCTTCTTCAACAGCAGGAGGTGTATTTTTTGCAGTGATCTTAGCTGCTTTTGCCTCTTTAGCAATAGCTTCTGCAGCCATTCTGTTCTTGTATGCATCTTTCGAAGCACTCGCTAATTTATCTACTTTACCGGTTACTTTGGTTTCTTTTTCAGAGATCCATTTTGCATATTTTGCATCTGCTTGCTCTTGTGTTAAGGCACCTTTGGTAACACCACCTTGTAAGTGATTCATGTACATTACACCTTTGTAGGAAAGGATAGCGCGACAAGTATCTGTTGGTTGTGCACCTTTATTTAACCATGATAATGCTATTGCATTGTCTAGGCTAATGGTTTCAGGATTTGTAGTTGGGTTGTACTTACCAAATTTCTCAATAAACTTTCCGTCTCGAGGTGCACGACCATCCGCAATTACAATGTGGAAATAAGCCGAAGCTTTTTTACCATGTCTTTGTAATCTAATTTTTGCTGGCATTGTTTTTTGTTTAAATGATTATTATTTGTTCCCTTTTTATTTTGGGACAGCGAAAGTACGTAATTTTCTTTAATTGACAAAGATTTGACTCCTTATTTTGGTGTTTTTTGCTTAAAATAGTTGTTTTGTTATCCTGAAAGGTTTTGAATTACAAGCCATTATAGATTTATTTTATATTTAATCATTGCACAATAAGTTTAGAAATTAATAGAAATGTATTATCTATGGGGTACTTTAGCACCATAATGGACAATGTATCTAAGTGTATTATACCTCTTTTTTTTTATAGAAAGGTTAGTTTTATCTTCTATTGATTATCAGAAAATGCAGATGAAAACCATATTTTGAAAGTTAAAATTTCGTTCTCAGAAATTATTTTTGTAATTTTGCAGACTAAATTATTTAAATAATATATATATTATGTCCACAACTAATTCCATTTTAGTACCCATTGATTCTACTGAACAAACAATAATTGCTTTAAGCCAAACATATAATCTTGCGCGATTAACGAATTCAAAAATTATTCTATTGAGCATAGATGAAGGAAATCCTCCATTAGTTCAAAAAAAACTAGAAGAATTGGCTAAAGAGGCTTCCGTAAAGTCAGGACAACCGGTTGAAACAATGGTTCGTAAAGGAAATGTGTATGAAGAGATCAATAAAGTTGCGGATGTTTTAAACCCTTTATTTGTAATGATCGGTTTATCATCGAAAATTACGCTAGGAAAGATTATCGGTAGGAATGCATTCAAAATGGTTAGGGAATCAAAGCATCCTGTAATTACCATAAGGGGTAAAGTGCATCGTGATGGCTGCAAAACTATTTTATTGCCGTTGGATCTTACAAAAGAAACCCGTGAAAAAGTAAATAAAGCAATTGAATTAGCAAAAGTATTTAGTGCAGATATTCGTGTGATCTCCATTTTAACTCAAACTGATGAAGAAGCAGAGAATAAATTGATATCTTATTCAAACCAAGTTTGGAAATATATTAAGGAACAGGAAGTTCGTTGCACGATCAAAACCTTACGTGGGTCTGATATCCCTCAAATGATCATGGATTATGGTCATGAAGTAGAAGCAGACTTAATTTTGATCATGACAAAAGCTGAATTAAGTATGAAGGAATTCTTTATTGGAACTGTAGCACAGCGTATTATCAACGAAAGTGATATTCCTGTATTGAGTTTCCGTCCAATGGAAAGAAAAGATACCACTGTATTTAAGCCGTATTAAGAAATAAAAAAAATTGCAAAAGCCTTCTCAATTAATTTATTGTGAAGGCTTTTGCAATTTAAAAAGCATAACCAATAAGAACTCCACTAGAAAGTTTTGGCAAAAAGGAATTTACCCTTTTATTTACTTCATCATCGTAATAATTGAAATGATTAACTCCCAAAGTAAAAGTAGCCTGACATAGTAGGTGTTTTGTAATTCGCCACACAAATCCATTATTAAAGCGATAGCCCAAATAAATTGACTCTGACATATATACTTCAGTATGTCTTGGAACAATTGGTGTATAATAACTTCCTAATATCAATTTAGACTCTTTGAAATATGATTTTCCAAAATCCACTCCAAGCGAACAGAAATAGGTGATCTTTTTATGAGCAGAGGGGAAAATTTTATAGTCGATGCCCAAATATGATTTTTTATAAAAACCTCCTGCAAACAAAAGAGAAGTTTCTTTCCTATCATAGGTGTAAATTGCATATGGGTCAGAATATCCTAGGTTTCCAAAAATGCCTATGCCATTTTTTTTGTTTCTAAAAATAAAATCAATGTTTAGTTGAAAATGCAGAATGCAAAGTTGAGCTAAATCAAAGCTAATAACTCTATGCTTAAAGTTTTTTTCTTGAACAAAATCGAAAGTAGGGTCTTTAATGCAATTTTCAAATCCTTGTTCTTTTAAATCAAG
>JAPLDC010000450.1 GCA_026391935.1 Bacteroidota bacterium
AGATTCAAATGCTGTAGCTTTAGGTTATGCTTGTACTGCATCAGGAAGCAACTCTGTTTCAATAGGAAATGCAAGTACAGCTTTGGGGAAATCTTCTGTAGCTATTGGCCGCGGAGCTTCAGCAAATGGTTTTGCATCTGTTGCTATAGGTTATCACAATGGAGCTACAGGTAGTTATTCTACAGCGATTGGTGATCATAACTTAGCAAGTGGTACTAATTCTACCTCATTTGGGTATTATGCTTCTACGAATGGACATGCAGGCTCATTTATTTATGCAGATGCGTCGTCATCTACAACCAATACGAATTCAACAGCTGATAATCAATTTATGGTAAAAGCTTCGGGCGGAACGATTTTTTATTCGAATAGCACCTTGACTTCCGGAGTTTCATTGGCAGCTGGAGGTGGAGCATGGTCAACTGTATCTGACAGAAGAATGAAAGAAAATTTTGAAAAAGTAAATGGAAATGAAATATTAAAAAAAATTGCAGAAATGCCAATTACTAACTGGAATTATAAAACACAATCAAAGAATATTCGTCACATCGGTCCAATGGCTCAGGATTTTTATAAATCATTTGGTTTTGGTGAAAGTGATACGACCATTACTTCTGTTGATATTGATGGGATCAATATGGTTGCAATTCAGGCCTTGATTGAAAAAACAAATGAGCTAAATAAAAAAGCTGCCCAGATTGAAGAATTGAAAGCAACTATCAAAAAATTAAAGAATAATAATGATGCTTTAGAAGCAAGGGTTAATGCAATGGAAAATGCTATCGATAAAAATTTAAAAACATTTTCAATGGCACCTGAAAAAAAATAATTTTGCTAAATAATTACTACAATTCAAGATTTTTTTTGAAACATATGCAGTATTTGAAATGAATAAACCGAGAGTAACTGTACTTATGCCTGCCTACAATGCAGAAAAATATATCAAACAATCCATCGATAGTATTCTCAATCAGTCTTTTCTTGATTTTCTGTTCCTGATAATTGATGACGGCTCTTCAGATGGAACGGAAAATATTATTCGCTCCTATAACGATAGGAGAATCTGCTTTGTAAAAAACGAGACAAATATTGGGATAAAAGAAACGCTCAATAAAGGGGTTATGATTTCTGATACCGAGTATATAGCACGTATGGATGCGGATGATATAGCACTTCCTAAACGCCTTGAGTGGCAATTGGAATATATGGATTCAAATAAGGATATTGGTGTCTCCGGTGGTCATTTCGAATTTTTTGGTCACGAAACTTCGATTGTCAAAATGCCTATGAAGGATAATGAAATCAAGGCGAAATTATTTTTTTTCTCAGGATTCTGTCACCCGACAGTTATTATGCGTACCGAGGTTTTAAAAAAGAACAATTTTTTGTATGGTAATCTTGTCAATTTTAATGATAATTTTGGTCACAAAATTCTAGAACTAGAGGATTTTGCATTATGGCATAAATTAAAACATGTAACGCAGTTCGGAAATGTAGACAAAGTTTTAATAAAATACAGAAAAGAAGGACAAAATATTTCTGCAAAAAATATTAAAATAGTGCATGATAGAAAAAAGGTTTAAATATGTTTTAAATTACTGGAAAGTGTCTAGGAGGATTCAATCAAATCAATTATTATATTATGTTAAATATAAGCTAAAATATGGCCTGAATTAAATGAACAAAGGAGTTTTTTCTCCAATTAAAATGAAAAAAAAACATATACATATTATTTCAGAAAATTATCCATTTGGAAAAGGAGAGCAGTTTTTTGAAAAGGAGATTTTTGAATTGAGTAAATATTTTGATCGAATCTATTTATTCCCATTGGCTTCAGAAGGTGAAATGCGTGCTATTCCTATTAATGTTGAAGTGAAATTATCACTTGCAAATGCTAATAGAAAAATAGCTACAAAAACAAGACTGAAAAATATATTTCTGCTACTAACGGTTTTCTATTTTGAATTCTTTTATCAGGCTAAAAAAAAAATTGCTTTAAAAAAAATTAGATCTTCTGTAAGTTCATTCCTTCAGGCAAAAATTCTTTCAGAAGTTTTTATGGAAAATGTAAATAGTTCTTATGATAACTATTTTTATTCTTTTTGGATGAATGATGGTGCGCTGATGTTTTCAATTTTAAAATATCAAAACAAAATTTCAAATTTTCTATTTAGAGTAAATGGATATGATTTATTCGATGAAAGATTTGAAGGAGGCTATATTCCCTTCAGGTATTTCAATTTTAGGAATGCTAAAAAAATTGTTATTCTTTCTGAAGAAGGACTTAATTATTTGAAAAGAAAAAATATATTTCCTGAAAAATTGGTGCTGAATTATTATGGAATTTATGATAATGGAATGAATCCATTTGATCCGAGCGCATTATTTACAATAGTTTCCTGTTCAAACATGATTCCACTTAAAAGAGTAGATAAAATAATACGAACATTGATGTTAATTTCATTTCCTGTAAATTGGATCCATTTCGGTGATGGTGAATTAATGGAACAGATGAAAGAATTGGCAAAAGATTTGCCTCAAAATATCAAATATTCTTTCAAAGGAAGTGTAAATAATGATATAGTTATTGATACTTATAAAAACAAATCAGTAAATATGTTTATACATTTAAGTAATACTGAAGGATTAGGTTTAGCGATTATTGAGGCTCAAAGTTTTGGTATTCCGGCTATAGCAACTGCTGTTGGAGGGGTTGTGAATGTTGTTAACGAAGAAACAGGTATTCTGGTAGCTTTAGATACACCTTTGCATAAAATAGCTTCTAAAATTAATGAGTTTATGAAAGGTGAATTCAATTCACCGGCACATAGACTAATAATAAAACAGAACTGGAAGTGTAATTTTGATGCAGTCACTAATTATGAAAAACTAGCTAAAATTATAATTAGTAAATAATTTGGAATATAATCAGATTTATTAACATGCGCATTCTTCTACTTTCTTTGTATTACCCGCCTTTAAATACGATTGCTGCTCAAAGGATAGGTGCATTTGAAAAGTATCTGCGTTCTGAAGGGTTTGAAGTTGATGTTATTACAAGGTATTACGATATTCATCAGCAAAAAGGTGAGAGCATGTTTCTAGGTTTCGAACAACCTGTTGATTTTAATGAAGGATATATTAGACAAGAGAATGTTGTGTATTCAAATTTTAAAGGGGATAACGAAAAATTACTTTTTTCTCAAAAATTACCACCAATAATCCGAGGCTTTTATAATTATTCGCACATAGATGTATTCCATTATGGATGGTTAGAATATATGATGAATGCTTATGAGAAGGAATTCAGTAAAAATAAATACGATTTTATTATTTCTTCTTACGGACCACCTGTTATGTTGCTTGCTGCTAAAATGCTTTCAGAAAGAAGTAAAACGCCTTACTTAATCGATTTTAGAGATAGTTATATTGATGAACGTGATAAAGGACTTCATTTATTTTTTAAGAAACAGATTCAAAAAAAAATATTGACGAATGCTTCCGGTATGATTTTTTCAACGGAAGGAATGAAGGATTATTTTTTTAAGAAGTGGAATACTACTTTTAAAGAAAAATCTTATTGCGTTGTCTATAATGGTGTTGATTCTGAAGTTAATGCTGATGAAAAAATGGTGGATAAAGATATTGTTGAAAAGTTTATGAGCATTAAGAAGGGAAATATGCTGGTTTTACTCCATACTGGAACAGTGTATAATGGACAGAACATTCAGTTTTTTTTAAATGGAATTAAACAGTTCAATAATATTAGTGAGAAAAAAATAGTTCTTGTTTTTTTAGGTTTAGCAAAAAATAATAGTTTTGTGTCAATAGATCTACCAAATGTAATATACTTACCAAAAGTAAATCTTCCTTCTGCCTTAAGGTTGCAGGAATTAGCTGATGCTCTTGTTCT
>JAPLDC010000540.1 GCA_026391935.1 Bacteroidota bacterium
TCTGCAGGCAAGTTATTGAGCGCAGGAATAAAAGAAGGATTTATCATCACTAGTGTAGATAAAAAGAAAATCACAACCATTGATGATGTTAAAGCTACTCTTGAAAATAAAAAAGGAGGAGTATTAATAGAAGGCGTTTATCCGAACGGTATGAGAGCATATTATGGTTTCGGAATGTAAATCATAAAAAAATTATTCAACCGATTTTTCATTTTCATCGACCAAAAAAGCCTCTTTATAGAGGCTTTTTTGTACTCAGTCTAATTAATTATAAGTTATTAACAATCAATAAGTTGCAAAAGTTATTTTAACATAAAATAATTGTAAAAAGAAAACGTTTTAAAGTACCTTTGTACCAGAAATAACCACAATAAAAAATTCAAAATAGTCCATGAGACAACTCAAAATAACCAAATCGATTACTAACCGTGAAAGTGCTTCTTTGGATAAATATCTTCAGGAAATCGGACGTGAGGAATTGATAACAGCTGATGAAGAAGTAATTTTAGCAAAGAAAATAAGGGATGGAGACCAAGCTGCACTTGAGAAATTAACGAAATCAAATTTACGTTTCGTTGTTTCTGTTGCAAAACAGTATCAAAATCAGGGTTTAAGTTTACCGGATCTTATTAATGAAGGAAATTTGGGATTAATTAAAGCTGCAAAACGTTTTGATGAAACAAGAGGTTTTAAATTTATTTCATACGCTGTATGGTGGATTCGTCAGTCTATTCTTCAGGCATTAGCTGAACAATCCCGTATCGTGCGTTTGCCATTAAATCAAGTTGGTTCTTTGAATAAGATCAATAAGGCATATTCTCGTTTGGAGCAACAATTTGAACGCGAACCAAGTGCTGAAGAATTATCCGAAATTTTGGAACTTCCTCAGGATAAAGTTGCTGATACAATGCGTGTTTCCGGTCGTCACGTATCAATGGATGCTCCTTTTGTTAACGGAGAAGAAAATAGTTTATTGGACGTATTGATAAATCATGATTCTCCACGTGCAGATAATGAATTAATGAATGAATCTTTGCAACGTGAGATAGAACGTTCACTTTCTACATTGACAGAAAGAGAACGCGATGTTGTCAGATTATTCTTCGGTATCGGAATAAATCATGGATTGACATTAGAGGAAATCGGAGCAAAATTCGATCTAACCCGTGAACGTGTTCGTCAGATAAAAGAAAAAGCAATCCGCAGATTACGTCATAATTCAAGAAGTAAATTACTCAAAACATATCTAGGGTAAAATTTCCGAAAAGGCTATGAAACCGCACAAATTTCAGTTGAAAACTAAGAATAAGTTTAGCTGAAGTTTGTGCGGTTATTATTTTACTTTTATGTCGAAAAAAAATCACATACCACCCAAAACATAATCCGTTAAAACTATGAAACTTGACACAATGGAGAAAACTGAAGGAAAAAAAGCAGGAACGTATGAATCAGAATTAAATGACTGGATCAATCACGAAAAGGCTGCAATCGATCTAATTGGAATTACAGGAAAACTATGGTTTGAAAAATCGATCGAGTTGATCCTTTTCAGAAATCAGCTGGTTGACAGAAGCACCAGCGAAATTATGAATTTGCATCATTATGCAAAAAATATTGTTAAAAAGGTTATTACTGTTGAGGACACGCTTGCTATTGCAACGGAAATTTCTAAAATGGATATCTGTCCTTCCCGTTTAGATATTGGTAAATTGGCTTACGAATGGCTTCAGGAAGGTACAAAGTTTAAATCGGTTGGAGATTTCCTAAAAAATAAACTGGTTGATTTCATTGGAGCAAAACAAAATATAACTCCAAAAGATGTTGTATTGTTTGGCTTCGGACGTATCGGACGATTAGCTGCACGTGAATTAATTGCACAAGCAGGAAAAGGAGAGCAATTAAGACTAAAAGCAATTGTTACACGCGGTAATAGCAGTGAAGAAATCACTAAACGTGCAGACTTGTTACGGACAGATTCCGTACACGGAGTTTTCCCTGGAACAATCATTGAAGATCTGGATAAAAAAGCTTTGATCATAAACGGACATACTGTTTTTATGATCGATGCAAAAAATCCGGAAGATGTTGATTATACAAAATATGGAATAAATAACGCATTGTTAATTGATAATACAGGTGTTTTTAGAGATAAAGCTGAATTAAGCCGACATTTAAAATCAAAAGGCGTATCAAAAGTTTTATTAACAGCTCCTGCTAAAGACATCCCGAATGTGGTTCACGGAGTCAATCATCAAACAATTGATATCAATGCAGACGATATTTTTTCAGCTGCATCTTGTACAACTAACGCTATTATGCCGGTTTTGCAGGTTGTGCATTCAAAATTAGGAATAGCCCGTGGTCATATTGAAACGGTTCACTCCTACACCAACGACCAAAATTTATTGGACAACTATCATAAGAAATACCGAAGAGGTCGTTCTGCTGCTTTAAATATGGTAATTACAGAAACCGGAGCAGAAAGTGCATTAAAGAAAGTCTTGCCACAACTGTCAGGGAAATTCACAGCCAACTCTGTTCGTGTTCCGACACCCAATGTTTCTTTGGCAATTTTAAGTATGACTATCGACAAGGAAGTAACAAAAGACGAAGTAAA
>JAPLDC010000455.1 GCA_026391935.1 Bacteroidota bacterium
AATTTAAATATTATAATAATTTTTCCCGTTTAAAAGTTACTACAAATGTTTCTATTTTAAATGCTTTTCATTCAAATCGATTTATTATTGAAACGATTATCCAGAATCTAATTGAAAATGCAGTCAAGTATCAAAATGTAAATGAACCTGAATCTTTTTTGAAGATCAATATTTCAGACCATCGAGATGGGATACAAATTATTGTTAGTGATAATGGAATTGGTATTGATCAGTCGGTTCAAAATAAAATATTTGATATGTATTTCAAGGGAACCGAATCATCAAAAGGATCTGGTTTAGGATTGTACTTGGTGAAAAAATGTGTTGAAAAATTGGATGGCGAGATTATTTTAGATAGCAAAAAAGGTAAAGGTGCTCGATTCACAGTGTTGCTAAAAGCAAAAAAAATATTAATTAGTGTTATTTTTTTATATTAAAAATACGAATTTATACAATTCTAATAGTCGTCATTTGAATTCGGAAAATGATTCAAATATTATTATATAGTACTAGAAATTCACTTTTTCAAATTTTGCTTTTTACTTTTCAAATTTTGCTTTTTATTCTGAAACAAAAAATGCTTCATCTAAAGGATGAAGCATTTTAATTAATAAAGTAGGGCAATAAATTATCTTCTTTTTTTTCTACTTAATTTCCCGAAGAGTATTTCTAATCCGCTTATCAGTTTCTTCAATGCATCAAAATATAGTGTGATCGCTAATAATAAGGACATTCCCCAAATTACACTAATGTTTACCCAATACGTATCATAATATTTTCCGAAGAGTTTTTTACGTGGTGCAAAAAATTGAGCTCTTCCCATATCCGAATCTACGGGGTCAAGATAAATCGGATCTATCTTTTGTACGAAAGCTCCGTTAAGATCCAGAAATCTGTATAGTGTATTTTTATTTGTTACTAAATCATTCAGACTTTCATTCTCAAAATCATCTTTATCTTTTAAATATTGCACTTTTGATGCACTATCCTTATTCATTGATCCTATTTCTTTATCTTTTAAAGCAGTGACACGTTTAAAATTATTCATGTATACTGTTTTTAATGTGTTGGCCAAAAAGTCGTTTATCTGATTTGCCACCGTAGGACTAAATGCTCCTAAGTTCAAGTTTTCTAATCCGCCACATTTCAACTTTTCATTGCCAGGAACTTTTAATTCTTTTTTGATCTCATTTTGAATCATTTTTAAAGCATCAATTACTTCTTGCTTGCTTTCCGGTTTTTGATAATTGGCTCCGCAGAATTCAACCTTCTTTTCCATCTCATTCAACCAATAATCTTTCTTGTAAGTAGCAATACTTAATGCTTTGTCATATTTATATGTTCTTTTATTAAACTTATTGTCTTTGAACTGCTTAACAGCTAAAGCTTCAAATGCCCATCTTGATGCCATCATATCCCCAACTGCTGGCACCACACTTTGCGATGTGATCATCGGGTTTAACTTGTCAAATTTCACCATTACTCCGCTGAATAATAGTTGTGGAATTATTAAGATCGGAATTAAAATATAGATTGTTACTGCTGAGTTGAAACTTGCTGAAATATTTAATCCCAGCATATTTGCAAAACAGAATGAACTGAATAAGACGATCCAATAAGGGAAAATCATCTCCTTTATTTCTAAAACATAATTACCAACCAGTACAAATAAAATTGCCTGAATAGCTGACAAGCTAAACATGATAATTATTTTTGACCAGATATAACTTCCCTTGCTTAAGTTGAGAAACGATTCACGTTTTTGAATTTTTCTGTCACGGATAATTTCTTCTGCACTAACTGTTAATCCGATAAAAAGCGAAACAACTACCGCCATGAACATGTAAATGATGATGTTTTCATTTTCACGATAGGTATATCCAGTCTTATTTGATAAGTCAAGATTTACAAATTTTATGAAGTAAGCCAGAATGAATGCCAGTAATGGCGCTTCAAGCAGATTGATGGAAATGTATTGTGAATTAGTTAATTTCGAAAATACATCGCGTGTAATGAATACTTTGAATTGCTTAAACTTATTAGGAATTTTGAAAGTACTTTCAGGAATTTCTGTGATACTTTCAACTTCTTCGATTGTTTTTTCAATTTTATCTTTGTAGTGAACATTCCACTCTGCTGGAGATACTTTTCGGTTACGTGTAATGTTACCGTATTCATCCAATACTTTTGATTCAATGATGTTGAATACCTGCTCCGGATTTACGTTACCGCATTCAATACATTCACTTTCATTACTGTTTACATGGTTCACTACAGTTTTGAAATAGATCACTGAGTCGACAGGATTGCCATAATAGATAGGATATCCGCCAACATCCAAGATCATTAACTTGTCGAACATTTTAAAAATGTCGGAAGATGGTTGATGGATTACTACAAAAACCAATTTGCCTTTTAAAGCAAGTTCCTTCAGCAAATCCATGATGTTTTCCGAATCACGTGAGGATAGACCTGATGTAGGTTCGTCAACAAATAATACTGATGGTTCACGGATCAGTTCCAGCGCGATGTTTAACCGCTTTCGTTGTCCGCCAGAGATTGTTTTCTCTAAAGGGCTTCCAACTTTCAAGTCACGTGTTTCGATCAAGCCAATGCTTGTTAAAACATCCGTAACCATTTGGTTAATTACAGTGTCTGTTTTATTTCCAAAACAAAGTTTAGCATTGTAAAATAAATTTTGGAAAACGGTAAGTTCCTCGATTAAAAGATCGTCTTGTGAAACGTGACCAATCACACCTTCTATCTTTTCTTTTTCAGTATGGATATTTATTCCGTTGATCTTTACAGAACCTCCACTCGGAATTTCCATTCCGTTCAATACGTTCAAAAGCGTTGATTTCCCGGCACCAGAACCACCCATTATCCCAATCAGTTTTCCTGAATCTTCGCTGAAATTTATATCTCGCAAACCAAGTTTGCCACCTTTAAATTTGAATTCTAAGTTTTTTACAACGAAGGATACCTTTGCTTTAGAAGTATCACTCATAAATGCACTTAAAATATCGCTATAATAAACAGGTTTTACTTTCGAGCTCCGTAAGGATGATCCAGGAGTGAGAATAAAAACTTTCCCTTGTGTCAGTAATTGTCCGTTAAGCAAAATATCGCTTTTCCCATAATATAGCAAGGCGTACATATTCACACTGGGAATCCAAAGAACGCGAGCTTGGCCTGTCACTCCTTCAGCAAAAATATGTTTGGTCTCTTTAAAGTTGTGAGTCGTTTTGTTGTCAATAACCAGTAAACGTGAAGAGTCTGGGATAATGTCAATTCCTGCTCTGACAAATTCCATACAACGCTTAAATTCGTCATCTTCAATATTAAATGTTTCAGCAACAGTAATTACGAATTCTAATTCTTGCTCAGCAATTTCAGTGTTTGAATTAATAAATTCTATCAAACGAAGCAATACAACTACTTTTTGAACCTGTGTTAGTTCTCCGTTGATTTGAGTACAAATTTTTAATACTTTAACAGAGTTTAAAGAAGTACGTTTTGCTGTTCCGTCTTTCTTTTTTGTGACCTGGTGGTGAGCTTCCAGAAAATCGTCAAATATCGCGAGGTATTGATCGACTAATTCCTGATTTAATTGTTGCTTTAAGAACGATTGCACGATTAAGCGGCCATTGTCATTGATGCCATCAACTCTTGCAATAATTGCAAACATTTGCATCAAGGCCTTTAAAATTCTTTCACTCATTGCTTAGATAAAATAAATAGTTTAGAAAAAAAAAGACATTAATACCGCAGTAATTAATGCCTTTTGAATAAGGTTTTATTGTTTTCTATTTTTGTTGTTTAAATCCTATTAATAAAACGGCTCTTCCCGATCCTTGTGCACTGCCACTCAACTTAGCTTCAATCACGCAATCAATTGTATTTGTGATTTTAAAATCCCAAAATGGTGCATTTTTAAATTCACTGTTTGTGAACAATAAATTTCTTTCTGAATCATAAACAGAAAAAATTAAGTTCCCGTCTGTTAACCCACTACATGCTGCAATACGATAAATCGTTCCGCCATATAAAGTTGTGTGAAATTCTGCTGTTTCTTCAGAATTCATTAATAATGCACGGTATTGTTGTCCGTCAGAAATGAATTGACTTTCTAAATGTTTTGCACATTGGCTTGCTACTGTATCTGTAATTTGAGCTGATGCACTGTTTAAAGTAATGAAACCACCAATAACAAGTACTAATCTTAAAATTCCTTTTTTCATTTCTGTTTCTAATTTTTTATTTGATATTTCGTATTAAATAATTCCGAAACTATCCTACAATTTGACTTCTGATTGATTTCACTTTTTGAGTAATAGACTCAATTTGTTCAGGAGTAATTTTTACCTCTGATTTGCTATTGACAGTTGTTATTTTCTTTTCAGCGTCAGTGGTTGGTTTTTCGAAAGTATACTTAAATTCTACACCATCAAAAACTGTTGAAAGGTCGTTCAGATTGTCAATAAATTCAGTATATTCAGGTTGACTGTAAAACTGAGTAAGTAATTTGATCAAACTTAATAAAGAAGTTTTTTGCTCTGCAATTCTACGTTTTACATCTTCGTTTGGTTTTGTTTTGTATACATTGGTAGCAAAGTATAAACTTTCTAACCAACCACCAGCAAGTACCAATCCACTTACATCACTTCGGTCGTTGCTTTTAAGGTATGCATCACTTGAACGGTAAGCTACACCAACTAATACTAACATGGAATCTTTGTTTCCAAGGTTCTTCGCAAAACGATCTATTGTGTTTTTGTCAAAAGCTCCTGAAACACCTAATTCATCAGATAGTTTTTTTGCTGAGTTTAAATATCCAATAGCATCTTGGTTCTGATCATAGATCGTAACATAGCCCAGGTCAGCCCCGTAAATACCCAGGTTTAAGGCTTTTGAAAAGTTAGTAGAATATTGGGATGATTTATTTGAAGCGTTCAAAATATCCTTAGAATAGGAAGCACCACTTCCTTTGATAAGGAATGCCGTTTGTATTGGCGATGGAATACTGAAAATCTCTCCATTTACGTTTAAAATGGTAGTTTGAGTACTATCAACAGGGGGCAATTCGTCTGTCTCTTTTGGATCTCCACCTTTACAACCAGCGGCAAGTAAAGAAGAAATAGATAAGAATAATAATGCCCTTCTAAATGTGAAAAATTTCAATCTCATTTCAATTTTGGTTTTGTTTGATGATATTTAAAATAGTGCTCAAAAATAACACTTTATCTATTAAATCAAACAATTCATCAGCATATTTTTATTATTTTACCTTTAAAGTTGATTGAAAAATCTTGTAGCCCCTGCCGATTAAATAATAAATCGAATAGTTTAGGGTAATTGTTTTTTAAAACTATCTGATATTGAGCATGTTTCAGTGAAGTTTGAGTCGCTCAAACAGGGAGATTATTCTGTTTTTTTCTGATGATTTGCTCTGCTCCTTAATTTAAATTGTATTTGAAAATTGTTGTAGTCAGAATCGTACTTTTTAAAATATGTCAAATATTCATTGTTTTTTTAATTGTTTAAGTGAATATTTCGATTATTTATAAGACTTTCTGCCCTTTCTGATCCATAAAGAAATGACATTCCCGACAGTTTTATTATTTCTATCTTTGTAAAAAATAAATCTGTGAAGGACAACAACGATATAAAGATGATTGCCAAAACCGTTTTTGGTTTGGAAGAAATATTATCCCAGGAATTGCAAAGATTGGGTGCAAAAGATGTAGAAATTCACAATCGTGCAGTTAGCTTTTCAGGCGATATGGGTTTTATGTATAAAGCCAATTTGTGTTTGCGTACGGCTTTGAGAATATTGGTTCCATTTGAAACATTTAAAGTAACGGATGAAAAATCATTATACACTTCCATTCAGGCTATTAATTGGGAAAATTATATCGATGTTACCGATACCATTGCCATTGATACTGTTTTGAGTTCCGATCTTTTTACCCATTCACAATATATTTCGCAAAAAGCAAAAGATGCAATTGTAGATCAATTTAGAGCGAAATACGATCAACGGCCCTCTGTTGATCTTGATAAACCTACAATAAGAATTAATCTTCATATTTACAACGATACTTGCACTGTTGCATTGGACAGTTCCGGAGAGTCTTTGCATAAAAGAGGGTACCGCGACAAAACAAATTTGGCACCCATCAATGAAGTGCTGGCTGCAGGTTTGGTGTTGTTGACAGGTTGGGATAAGCGTACAAATTTTATTGATCCTATGTGCGGTTCAGGGACAATATTAATTGAAGCCGCCTTGATTGCCAATAATATTCCTCCTGGATATTACAGGGAAGATTTTGGATTTGAACGTTGGAAAAAATTCATGCCTTTTGATGAAGAGTTATGGAATACTATTTTCGATTCTGCTGTAAACAAGATCACAAATCATGAACAGAAAATAGTAGGTGGTGAACTCTCTCCGAATGTCGCCAAAAAAGCAAAAGAAAATATCAAACATGCGAAAGTAGATGATATCGTGACAATCAAAAATTGCGATATGAAAGATTTTGAAGTGCCTGCCGGAAGAGGTGTCGTTGTGATAAATCCACCTTATGGTGAACGAATGGCAAAAGATAATATCGAGGAGCTTTATAAAATGATGGGTGATACCTTCAAGAAAAATTTTGCAGGTTATGATTGTTGGATACTGAGTT
>JAPLDC010000036.1 GCA_026391935.1 Bacteroidota bacterium
CCTGTAGGAAAAATATTTGACCTTTCCGGATATAAACACAAAAGCCAATATGAACTTTCTTATCTTTTCTCTGCAGCAAAAAATGAAGACCAAGCAATAGAAACGCCATCTTATGATTATACTAAAATAAACTATGGAGGAATTGTTTATTCAAAAACTGCTATCGTATTGGATTATTTAATGGCCTATTTAGGAGAAAAAGAAATGGATAAAGCCATGCAAGCATATTTTGATGAATGGCATTTTAAGCATCCTTTGCCTGAAGATTTCAGAAGATCAATTGAAAAAACGACAGGTAAAAATTTAAGTTGGTTATTTGACGGATTAATAAATTCAACAAAAAAACTGGATTATAAAATTACATTCGTCCGTAAAAACCAGGATGGTTCTTGGGACATTGGTGTTAAAAATAATGGAGACATAAATGGTCCTGTATTTATTCAAGGCATGCGGGATGGGAAATTAATTGGCGAAGTGATATATGACGGATTTGACGGAAAACAAGCGTTAACATTCCCTATCTCCGATATCGACTATTTTAAAATTGATGCAAATCAAGACATGCCGGAAATAAATAGAAATAATAACAGGATACGGACAAAAGGAATTTTCAAAAAAACAGAACATCTGAAATTACAATTTCTTGGAAGTTTGGATAACCCGGATAAAAGTCAATTATTTTGGACTCCGGTTCCTGCATGGAATAATTATAATAAATGGATGTTCGGAATTGCATTTTATAATAATGTTTTACCACAAAAGAAATTTGAATTCGAACTAATGCCATTGTATAGCGTCAGCACAAAGGACATCGCAGGATATGGGCACATCGCTTACAACATTTTTCCTGAAAATAATCTTCAGCGTGTTACTATAGGAATTACAGCATCACGCTATACCTATTCAAATGATCCTTCGGATGCAAATAACAATCCTCTCAATTTAAATTTTAATAAAATTGCTCCGGAAATAAATATAAAATTTAAAAAATCGGAACCAAGAAGTCCTTATAATTTCAACATCCGATACCGAAATATTACGATAATAAAGGAGACTTTTTTCGGAAACTACATCACACAGCCTGCAATATACAAGCGCGACACAATCACAACAAACTTCAACGACCTTAATTTTTCGTTTTCAAAAAGTGATGCCATCACTCCTTATGATATTAATTTTAATTTTCAGCAAGGAGAGAAGATCATGAAAACTTCCCTTACTGCAAATTATTCTTATAATTTTAAAAATAAAAATAAAGGAATTGATGTCCGATTATTTGCCGGGACATTTGTCGGAACAGATGCCGTTCACGCAGGACCCTACCGATACAGATTAAGCGGGCAAACAGGTTCACAGGATTATTTGTATGACAATATATTCCTTGGAAGAAGTGAAACAGAAGGTCTGTTGTCAAGTCAGTTTACGAATACAGATGGCGGATTTAAATTCTATTCTCCATTAGGACAATCATCCACATGGATCGCTGCATTGAATATCAAATCGTCATTAGGAAATATGAAAGTCCCTATTAATTTATATGCTGATATCGGAACGGCAGATCCTGCTTCAATGAGTAATGAGAGCATAGTATACGATGCAGGAGTTTGTATCTCCTTAAAGAAAAATTTCTTTGAAGTATATTTTCCAATATTGATCTCTCAGAATTTTATAGATTATAAAAAGGCGAATGACATTAAATACCCGGAAACGATTCGATTTACATTAAATTTGAATTTGATCAATCCCTTTAGTTTGATACGTAACTTTTCGTTATAAGGAACGAAAACACACCCCTGCCCCTCTCAAGAGGGGAATTGATTGTGCTGACATTAAAATTTTATTTTATAATTGATAATTTTATTTGAGATTGAAATTACATAACTGAACTAAATGCATTCCCCTCTTGAGAGGGGTTAGGGGTGTGTAAAATTTACGAAGCTAAATGACCAATAACAAAAAAATATATTTTGCATCCGATTTCCATCTTGGCGTTCCTAACTATGAAAAAAGTTTAGAACGGGAGAAGCTAATTGTGAAATGGCTGGATGAGATCAAACATGATGCTCAGGAAATTTACTTGATGGGTGATGTGTTTGATTTTTGGTTTGAATATAAACACGCCATTCCGAAAGGATTCACCCGTTTACTTGGAAAAATAGCAGAGATCGTTGATTCCGGAATTCCGATTACACTCTTCACAGGCAATCACGATATGTGGATGTTTGGTTATTTACAAAAAGAATTGGGCGTGACTATTTACCGCAAACCGATCAGGCGGGAATATTATGGTAAAAAGTTTTATTTAGGACATGGTGACGGACTAGGACCTGGAGACCATGGTTATAAGTTCATCAAAAAAATATTTGCCAATAAAATCTGTCAGTGGTTATTTGCAAGATTGCATCCAAATTTCGGAATGGGCCTAGGTAATTTCTGGTCACAAAGAAGTCGATTGTCAAACGGACCAAATGATGCACTATTTACATCTGCAGAAAAAGAATGGTTGGCGATATACTCCAAAGAAGTTTTAATGAAAGAACATTTCGATTATTTTATTTTTGGACACAGGCATCTTCCACTTGATATTAAACTCTCTGAAAACAGTCGCTATATAAATTTAGGGGAATGGGTGAATTATAATTCCTATGCTGTTTTTGACGGAGAGAAATTGGAATTGAAGGAGTATAAATAGAATAGTTATTACTAAATATTACTACCCGATCTTCCCCACCAAATCTGCCAAGCGGCTAGAGTAACCATATTCATTATCATACCAGCCGATCACTTTGATCATGTTTCCGACAACCGAAGTAAATTCAGCATCATAAATACAGGAATGAGGATTTCCTACAATGTCGATTGAAACAATTGGATCTTCTGTATATTCTAAAACACCTTTTAAATACGTTTCACTTGCTTTTTTAAATGCAGCATTTATTTCTTTTACTGTTACAGGTTTTGTAAGCACGCAGGTAATATCCGTTAAGGAACCATCAGGAACAGGAACACGCATTCCGCAGCCTCCAAGTTTTCCGGTAAGATGAGGAAATATTTTTGTGATCGCCTTGGCTGCACCGGTAGAAGTAGGAACAATAGAAAGCGCTGCCGCACGTGCTCTTCTCAGATCTTTATGTGGTGCATCGTGCAACCGTTGATCACCGGTGTATGAATGTACCGTTGTTATATAACCATCCTCTAATCGCCAATTTGAATCCAACACCTGTATCATTGGTGCAGCGCAGTTGGTGGTACAGGATGCATTAGAAATAATAATGTCATCACTTTTGATAATTTCATCATTGATCCCCAATACTACTGTTTTGATATCGTCTGTATTTGGCGGAGCGGAAATGATCACTTTTTTTGCTCCGGCCAAAATGTGTTTCCCCGCTGTTTCTTTGTTCAGAAAAAACCCTGTTGATTCGATCACCACATCAATATCTAAATTTTTCCAAGGAAGATTTGCAGGATCTTTTTCTGCATATACCGCAATTCTTTTTCCGTTTACGATTATGGCTTTCTCTTCTGCTTTAATATCCGCATTGATAATACCATGCACCGAATCGTATTTTAAAAGATGAGCCAATGTTTTGCTATCTGTAAGATCGTTGATTGCAACAACTTCAATATTTTCGCGACTTAATAATACACGCAACGAAACTCTGCCTATCCGGCCGAATCCATTTATCGCAACTTTTATTTTTTTCATCTTTTAATTTGTTT
>JAPLDC010000445.1 GCA_026391935.1 Bacteroidota bacterium
CTTTTGGAAATTTAACTGAATAAGATAGGATAATTTTTTTTGTTTCTTTTGGTTTCAGATCAAATTTCCAATTTACAATTCCACTCGATTCATTTAATTCGCCATCGGATGAATCAATCATAGTAACAACAATATCTTTTGTTTGTGAAACAGGAATCTGATCTTGAAGATTAAAATTTGTTCCTGACGATTTTGTATTACGAACAGTAATTTCATAGGACACCGTTTTAACCTTGTCTTCTCCGATCAATTTCTCTTTTGTTTTATCTTTTAATTTCACACGTGTTACAACCATATTTTTATCTCTTCCAAGTGTAATATCAAGCGTGTCGGTTAAATTGGTAGGATCAATAAATGATTCTCCAACAAAGGTGCCGTCAAAATAAACATTTGCACTTCCTGCAGTTAAATTAAGCTCATCCCAATTGGTGATTTTAGCAACTAAAAAGGCATCTTTATCCATTTTAGGCGCTGCAAAATGAACATAATTTGCAGGGATATCCTTCGTTTGAACCGCAACAAAATGTGTTTTCCCATCACATGGAATGGTATAGGCCAGCTTAATTTCATATTCAACAGTTGTCATATTTTCTTCCGCAACAGTATAGTCAGCAGTTGTTAGAGCCTCTACTTCCATAGTTTGCATTGGTTTGGCAGCTACTCCGCTTAAATTTTTTGACAGATCATCTTTATCGTATTCAGAACGTTTTCTCTTATATTCATAAGCATATGGATTATAATAATTCAGCCACCAAGTATCTAAAACCGGCTTAACACTGCTTTTATTCGGACTAGCAGTTGAAAGCGTTAATTTCACATCGTTCCAATCGATCCCTGTATTTTGGAATACTTGCGCTTTGTAAGTTAATTGCATGTTACCACCAGCACCTTTTGCACGCAGATCATAGGAAGGAGTCCAGCCGGCATCTTGTAAAATATAATTAATATTCATCGAGCCATTTGTTGCAACATCAGACGAAACTGTAACAATTACCCTATAGTTCGTTTCGTCTTTTACAATATCTCCGGTGTTTGAATTATATGTTTGCAGCGCCAACAGATCAGCTTGCATACGTTGCTTTTTAAAATTTTCATAATACTCCTGCTTTTTCAGTTTCAACAACTCTGAATTAATATTATTTAATTTTTCACGCAAAAAGGCCAATGCATCCTTTACTAAATTTAAAGTATCCTTTCTTGTTTCACCCTTTATGATACGATTATTTAATAACGTATTTTTTTCTATGTTCAATGCAGCCTGTTTGTCCGTTATATCTTCAATATCAAAATCGATCATAATCAAAGAATCCTGCAACAATAATATGTGTTTTAGATTCTTCGGATTTTTTGTAAGATCAATATCGTTTGGCTCAGGATATTTTATATTTTGCTGCACATCCATAATTACAAAATTCCCAAAACCGCTTGCCTGAATGCTTTTTGGATCAATTGTAGCTTCCAATCCGTCAAATATCAAAGTAGTAATTCCTGAATTTATATTAAATAACCCGCTTCTGTAAATTTGTGCTCCTTGAGTAAACACCGTTACATTTTCGATTTTCGATTTAATATTTTTTTCGTTTGATGCATTTGCTCCAAATGAAATATTGCCGGCAAATAATGAGATGAATGCAGAGGCAATAATTGTTGTTTTTATAGTTTTACTCACAACTTTATTTTTAAAGCTAATGAGTTCGTGAATCTTTGATTTCATAATCATTTTATTTAGAGGTTGATAATTAAATTTTGAATTCGACAGTAAGATGCTGTGCGGATAAAAATTCCATAATGAATTTTCAAAGGCAGACCATTTTGCCGATAAATTGCCTATTTTTGTATATACTATAAATGCAGACTCCTCAATTAAATAAATATGACGACTTGCAATTGGTTGCTGAATACAAGCAAACCAATAACAATGCATTTGTGGGTGAATTATTCCGAAGATATACTCATTTGATTTTTGGTGTTTGCATCAAATATTTAAAAAATGAAGATGAAGCACAAGATGCCAGTATGCAAATCTTCGAAAAACTTTTGGTTGATCTCAGGAAACATGAAGTTCAACAATTCAAAGCTTGGCTTCATATGGTTTGCAAAAATTTCTGCCTGATGCAACTTCGATCCGGAGCTTCGAAATTGAAACGAAATAAAGAGATGCAAAAAGATATGGCATCGTTTATGGAATCAGATACTGAAATGCATCTTACAATCGAAAACACAAAAGAAATACAGTTGACCTTTATGGAAGAATGTATTAAAGGCTTAAACGAGGAACAAAAATTATGTGTTGAATTATTTTTTTTACAGGAAAAAAGTTATCAGGAAGTGACAGAATTAACGAACTATAACATGAATAATGTAAAAAGTTATATTCAAAACGGAAAAAGAAATTTAAAAATTTGCATTGAAAACAAAAGTGCAAAAAGATAATGAGTGAAGAACTAAAACATACCATCTATTCATCCACCGATTGTCTCTCGGAAAAGGTGTTGTTCGATTATATCGACAATAACTTAAGCCAAAAAGAAAGACATACTGTGGAAAAGCATTTGCTGGATTGCGAATTATGTTCTGATGCTTTAGAGGGTTTAGAATCCTTAAAAGACCGTAACCGTATCACTCAGATAAAAGATACAATAAACAAGCGTATCATTGAAACTGCAGACAAGGATGCGAAAGTAATTTCAATAAATTACAAAATTATATTTTCAGTTGCCGCCACAATCGCTTTATTAGTGGTTGGTGTTTTCTTTTTTGACAAAATATCAAAAAAAGAATCTGTTCAAAGTGATATGGCGGAATTAAAAAAGGTAAATGACCCAGCTCCTGTTACATCTGCCCAATTGGAAGAAAAAGAGCCGTCTCCTTCTGAAACAACAGCAGGGAAAGCTACTTCAGGAGATAACAAATCAACTAACAGAAATGTTGTTGATCAGGAAATTGCTTTATCTGAAAAAAATAAATCTGAAGGTGGTTATTATAAAACTCCCGGTAACAATGAAGGTTTAACTAAAACGGAAGAAGACTTTCAAAATCAAGTGAAAGTAGAAAATTTAAAAGATGAAGCGAATAAAACAGAAGGAGCTGAACAGATCCATGATATAGTTACCTCTTCAACTGTTCAATCGGACGACCGAACAATACTGCAAACTCCTGTTACAGGAGCCTCATCAAAAAATGGAGCAGCAGATCGGGAGAAAGACTCAAAGTTGGAGCAATCAAAAAAAGCAGGAGATAATGGTGCAGGTGCAGCGGGTGAAACTTATGCTTGGAAATCAACTCCGGCAGCTCCGTCACAAAACCAAAACAATAAGAACTCAGGTAATGTTGAACAACAAAAATTAGACTTGGTAAAAAAATCTGAAAAATCAGGAAAGTATCGTGCAGAAAGCAAAGCTAAAGATAAGGCTGTTGAAACAAAAGAAAATACGGGCGATGAAGAAATTGCTTTAGGTGGAAATTCGGGTAATAATAATAACAGTGTTTTAAAAAATTCTGATGAATCAAAACCTGATGAGAACGGCAAGGCTATTCAAACAGCAATAACAGATTCAACAGAACAAATTTTCACAACAGTTGACCAAATGCCTGAATTTATAGGAGGAAAAGATTCTCTAATTAAATTTATTTCAAAGAACTATAATTACGCAAACACTATTTTGCCTGAGACAAAACCAAGCAATACTAAAATTTACGTTCAGTTTGTAGTTGGGAAAGATGGTGTTATACGCGACCAAAAGATTCTGAAAGGAATAAATGGCACCATGGATAAAGAAGCGCTTCGGGTCATAAAAATGATGCCGAAATGGAAACCCGGCAAACAAAATGGAAAAGCAGTATCCGTTTCCTACATCATTCCAATTCAAGTTGAGATAAAATAATGCACACATTATTAACATCTCTCATTTAATAACCTTTCCAAACAAAACGTCTTATTACTTCATTTACAAAGTATTTTTGATAAAAAACTTTGATGAAGTACCTTTTTGGAAAAACGTTTAGTTGTGCCAGTTTATCCATTTCACTTTTCATTTTAGTTTCGACAAGTTCTTGTCGTTCTCACAAAGAATTTTCCAAAACTGAAACGGATAATAAAATCCCAAATTCAAGATCTGTTCAGGAAAAATACTCACAAATTCTGAATGTTGATAAATCTAACATAGAGAATATAAAACTTTATTCTTTTGTTGATGACTGGTACGGAGTATCCTATAAATACGGAGGAAAAACAAAAAGCGGTATTGATTGCTCCAACTTCTGCACACTACTTTACAATTCAGTTTACAGCAAAACGCTTTCCGGCACCTCCTCTTCTATTTTCGAAAAATGTGATGTTGTTTCAAAAAAAAATCTAGAGGAAGGAGATCTGTTATTTTTTAAAATTGACGGAGACAATATTTCTCATATCGGAGTGTATTTACAAAACAACAAATTTGTTCATGCTACAACAAAAAAAGGAGTAATGATTGACGATCTGGATGAAGATTATTACAAAAAATATTTTTATAAAGCAGGGAGAATCAGAAAATGAGAAAAGACAACTCTTGCTCACAAATAAGGATCATTACACGGATTACTGCTATCGCTTGTTTAACAAGCATGCTACTTTGCTACAAACTTTGGCTTGGCGAAAGGGTATTTCCAACGAGCCCTGTATTCAATCATTTACTAAAACTGAATCACCCATTTGACATTATTTTATTTTGTATAACTGGCATTTTGCTACTTTGCATTTGCATAGTCAGAAATCCGCAAAAATTTATTATTTCATTTTTAGT
Source organism: Bacteroidota bacterium (assembly GCA_026391935.1). Taxonomy (GTDB): domain Bacteria; phylum Bacteroidota; class Bacteroidia; order 2-12-FULL-35-15; family 2-12-FULL-35-15; genus 2-12-FULL-35-15. The sequence goes on from JAPLDC010000445.1 coordinate 4,782, forward strand.
TTGCGCAGCAATTCTAGCCATCCTCGATCAAAATCGCTGGCAGCCATGGTTCTATCAGTACATGATGATGTTTTTTATTGTTTCCTTTTTTAATTTCAGATGCGATGACACAAGACATCAACATGCTATTACTACCATTTTAAAATTAATGATCGGAGCAATTTATTTTTGGAGCGGTCTTCAAAAGCTAAATCCACACTTTTTATCTGAAACTTTCCCATGGCTTATGGAACCCATCACTAAACACTTGGGGGAAGGAGCAATCAAAGATTTAAATTGGGTGGGGAAATCATTTCCGATTATCGAGACCTTGACGGGAATAGTATTATTTATTTCTCCTGTCAAAAAAATGGCCGTAATCCTTATTTTTCTTATGCATATTTTTATATTGTTTGTCCTAGGTCCATTCGGACAAAATTACAATCCTGTTGTTTGGCCATGGAACGTTGCAATGATGTTATTTTCATTCATATTATTTTTCAACAATGAGATTGTAATATATAACCAGATCAAAGAAATGTTGCGTTATCATTCAATTAAAATTGTTTAAGTATTATTCATCCTGATGCCTTTATTCAATTTCTTTGATCTTTGGGATTCCTATCTTTCACACAATTTATATTCAGGAAACACGAGTAATGGAATCATTTATGTATCAGAAAACCTGCAAACAAGGTTACCGGAAGCCATACAACCATTTTCTATAGGAGAATCAGATCAAAAAAGAATTAATATTAAATATTGGTGTATGCAAGAGTTGGGAGTTCCTGCATATCCGGAAAAAAGGAATTTTAAAGCTATATCAAGATCATTTTATAACTATGCAACAGATTCTTCCGATGTATATTTTATGTATGTTCCGAAATTAAAGCTAATCAATTTGTAAAATAATTTTTAATCCTGGGTAAAAACATTGTTGTCTTTTCAGATGGGACAGGTCAAAAAGGTGGTGTAAATAATAACACCTATGTATATAACTTATTTAACTCCCAGGATTTCGGAATATGAGAAAAGGGAAATTGAGACTTAATTTAAAATTCAGTACATTCGTACTATAAATGCAGTATTAATTTAAAACATAAACACATGATATTAATAGCCTCCTCCTTATCTCTTCTTGTGATCGTAGCCGGAATGTTTTTGTTAGCGAAAACCCTTAAAGACGGTCTTTCAAATATGTTTAAATACATATCTTATTTTGTTATTTTGTGTGGGTTTTTCAGTCTGTTTGCAGGTGGTGCCGTTTTTATGGTTAAAAAATGTATGAGACATTGCCAAATGGAAAATCAATTTCAAGGGGAAAGAAATTTTGGAAATTGCGATTATGGCAGACGTGGCCACGAAGGTTGTGGAAGAAGAGAAATGTGTGAAGGAGGAGAAGGAGAAATGTGCAAAGAGGGCAATGGAGAAGAAATGTGTGTTGAAAAAAGTATTATCATCAATGGTCAGGAAATGACCAAAGAAGAATGTGAAAAAAATGGAGCAAAAGATTGCTGCAAAAATAAAATGATGAAGAAAGATTCAGTAGTAATAAAAAAATAAACACTTCTATAAAATTTCTCCGCTCAAAATGACAAATAGTAGTGTCATTCTGAGCGTTTTTTTTATCCAAACATTTTTCCTGGATTCAAAATATTATTGGGGTCAAACACTTTTTTAATATTCCGCTGTAAGTCCAAAGCCTTTTCCGAAAAAACAATATTCATATACTCCTGCTGAACTAGACCTATTCCATGTTCTCCACTAATTGTACCATTTAAGCTTTTACACAATATAAAAATCTCTTCAATTCCTGCATGAATTCCACTTTCCCAGAATTCATCACTTAAGTTGCC
>JAPLDC010000352.1 GCA_026391935.1 Bacteroidota bacterium
CAATTGCTTCATGGGTTGCAGTGAGGTGAATATTGTTTTCTTCAAGCATTTTGGCAATTCCATTAAATTGAAGTTCTACAATTCGGTGTACATTTTCTCGGCTAAGAGGTGTAAACATAATAGTCTCATCAATTCGGTTCAGGAATTCGGGACGGACTGATTTTTTCAAGAGTTCAAACACTTCTACTTTTGTTTTTGCCATCACCTCCTCTTTATTCCGGTCAGTCATCTTCTCAAAATTTTCTTGTATCAAATGTGAACCGATATTGGATGTCATTATTATGATCGTGTTCTTGAAATTTACCACTCGTCCTTTGTTATCTGTTAAACGTCCATCATCCAATACTTGCAGCAAAATATTAAAAACATCAGGATGGGCTTTTTCAATTTCATCCAATAATACAACACTGTATGGTTTTCTTCTGACAGCTTCCGTTAGTTGCCCCCCTTCATCATAACCAACATATCCGGGAGGTGCTCCTACTAAGCGGCTAACAGAATGACGTTCCTGATATTCGCTCATGTCGATACGTGTCATGCTGTTCTCGTTGCTGAATAAGAATTCAGCTAAAGCCTTTGCTAATTCAGTTTTTCCGACTCCTGTTGTTCCCAGAAATATAAATGAACCGATAGGACGTTTTGTGTCTTGCAAGCCGGCACGACTTCTTCTTACCGCATCGCTGATTGCTTCTATCGCTTCTTCTTGTCCTACAACGCGTTGATGTAGTTCGTCCTCCAAATGCAATAATTTTTCGCGTTCACTTTGTAACATTCTTGAAATAGGGATCCCGGTCCAAACAGCAATCACCTCAGCGATATCTTCGCTTCCAACTTCTTCTTTGATCATTTGAGAACCATCTTTTTGCATTTCTGCAAGTTTGCTTTCAAAGACTCTTAATTGAATTTCCGAATCCTTAATCTTACCATAACGAATCTCCGCTACTTTTCCATAATCGCCATTACGCTCAGCCTGATCGGCTTCGAATTTAAAGTGCTCAACTTCCTCTTTCACTTTTTGAATTCCTTCAACCACTTCTTTTATCAGATAGTTCAGCAATTTCTTTATGGAGATCTTCCAGTTTTTTCTGGTCATTTTCTCTTTTGATCGCTTCACGTTCGATCTCCAACTGACGTATTTTGCGTTCCACTTCATCCAATTCAATTGGCATGGAGTTGATCTGCATTCTCAATTTGGAAGCAGCTTCATCCATCAGGTCAATTGCTTTATCCGGAAGAAATCTATCGTTTATATAACGTTGCGATAATTCAACAGCAGCGATTATCGCTTCATCTTTTATTCGGACTTTGTGATGTGTTTCGTATTTTTCTTTGATACCACGTAAAATAGAAATAGCATCTTCGGCACTAGGTTCATCTACCATTACCTTTTGGAATCTTCTTTCCAGGGCTTTATCTTTCTCGAAATATTTTTGAAATTCACTTAAAGTAGTAGCACCTATTGCGCGTAATTCTCCGCGTGCCAATGCAGGTTTTAAAATATTTGCAGCATCCATTGCGCCCTCACCGCCACCGGCACCAACAAGTGTATGGATCTCATCAATGAATAAAATAATTTCCCCTTCAGCAGAAACAACTTCTTTTACCACTGATTTTAATCGTTCTTCAAATTCCCCTTTAAATTTTGCACCCGCGATGAGTGATCCCATATCCAAAGAAAAAATTTGCTTCGACTTTAAGTTCTCTGGAACGTCTCCGTTAATAATGCGATGTGCAAGGCCTTC
>JAPLDC010000145.1 GCA_026391935.1 Bacteroidota bacterium
TACAATCAATACATTCTTGATAGGAATATTTAACTCCTCAAGTAATTTCAATTTTCCGTTAATGCCAAACAAACTTTCGGCAGAAGCATTGAAATGAAATGGTGTGCCGTTCACAAATGTTTTCCACACATTTGCTTGATAAAAGATTGATCTTGAATTCCCGAGAATAAACGAATCATAACTGTAGGATTTATAATTCCACAAGAGCAATTGCGTGGATTGATAATCACGATTACCGGTTATTTGATATTTTTTATCAGTATTTAATTGCTCGGAGTATTTGTAAAGAACTTTGAATGGATCAATTATGAAGTATAATAGTAAAGGAAGAATAACTATTGGAACAAAAAATAATAATATTTTAAAAAGAAAAGCTTTCATCTACAAACTAAAATTGAAAATAAATAAATTGTTGTTTTGTACCCGACAAATAAAAGATAGACAATACAATGGCATAATAAAGCAACCACCTTGCGGGCCGTGACAATTTAACCCCTATACCTCCTAAGGCATATTGCTGATCTCTACCTATCCATTCAACGACAAAAAAAACAAAAACGAGTATCGGCAGGGTAAAACCCATTTTCCACCACAGCAGATTAAGTGTTTCAACATATGAAACTTTTTGAAATAGACCGACTAACAAGCTCTTTATGTATTCAATAGCCTGATCCAAACTATTCGCCCGAAAAAATATCCAGGCAAAAACAGTAAGAAAGAATGTAAAACTCACAGAAAATAATTCCTTTATTGAAGGTAGAATTTTCCCTTTTGCGACAATATCGAGGTGGTTACGATTTGTATTAAAAATAATTGCAGGCATTATAAAAAGTGCATTCAATAATCCCCAAACAATAAAAGTCCAATTTGCACCGTGCCAAAATCCACTAACTATAAAAATGATAAATGTATTTCGCACTTTTATCCATGTCCCTCCTTTGCTTCCTCCTAATGGAATATAAAGGTAATCTCTGAACCAGGATGATAAAGAAATGTGCCATCGCCTCCAAAACTCAGCGATGTCGCGAGAAAAATAAGGAAAAGCAAAATTTCGTAATAGTTCTATTCCAAACAAACGTGCGGTACCTAAAGCAATGTCCGAATAACCTGAAAAATCACAATAGATCTGAATCGTAAAAAGCAATGCACCTAAAACAAGCGTAGCGCCGGAGTGTAAACCATAATTATTAAAAATATCATTCGCATACTCAGCACAGTTATCAGCAATTACAATTTTTTTAAATAAGCCCCAAAGTATTTGACGCAAACCATCAACAGCTTTTTCAGTATTAAATTCTCTTATTTTAATAATTTGTGGCAATAAATGAGTTGCCCGCTCAATTGGCCCTGCAACTAATAACGGGAAAAAACTTACAAATAATGAATAATCAATAAAGTTCCTTTCGGGCTTGATTCTATTTTTATAAATATCAATGACATAGGATAATCCATGGAATGTGTAAAAAGAAATACCAACAGGTAAGATTACCTGCAAGGTTCCAAAATTAACATGAAGCCCTAAAAGGGACAACCCATCAGAAAAAGAAGATGCAAAAAAATTGTAATACTTAAACACCCCAAGAAAACCTAAATTAATTATGATGCTCAGCCAAAGCCAAATTTTTTTTACGTTTTGTGTATTTGCCTTACTGATTTTTAATCCAGTAAAATAATCTAATAATGTAGAAAAGACCAGTAAAAATAGAAATCGATAATCCCATGCTGCGTAAAAAAAGTAACTTGCGATTAAAAGCAAACCATTTTGAATCCGAAAATTTCCTTTTGGGACAAGCCAATACAGCAAAAATACAATTGGTAAGAAAATTGCAAAATTTATGGAGTTGAAAAGCATAAAATATAGTTCACTACTTTTTCAGCAGTTGGTTTTGTAGATATTATTCATTTATAATCAAAGCAATATCAATAAAAGGCTGCAACACCTTAGGAAATATTTAATAAAAATGTCTGCCTTTTACTCTTGTTATTAATTTGTTAATCGTCATCTCTTGATAAATAATTCTGTTGCAAACATAGGATCTGCAGGAAGTCTGGTAACAAACTGGTGGTTCATGTAAAAATTAAATTCTGGAAAATTATAATTCAACTCCGCATAATTATTAACCTGATAATCGTATACCGGAAAAGTATAATTATAATATGGAACCCTATTAAGCATTTGACTAAAAATATTCAAATGGTTTCTCCAGGGAATCCGATAGGCTATCACTTGAGGAGTGACCTGGAAATCCTCCTGTAAATTGTTGCCAACATAACCAATGATCACCTTGCTTTTCAAATAATACATATAGGACGTCTCCTCATAATTAGCAGCAATTACGAGATTCTCTGTATTTTTAAAATTCTCCTGAATGAACGGGATCGTAAAATCCAGCGGTCCTTTGTATCTGTTGTTCATTTCCAAGAGATGCCCTTGGATATTTTCTACATTACCAATAATAGTAAAGCAAAATAATCCAAGAAAAATAACAGCAGGAGCCATTAGTTTAAATTTCAAAAATTTCAGATTGTTATTATAAACATAATTCAATACCATAAAAAAATCAATAATGATAATTATGACAAGAATCGGATGCAGAAAAATCACATAGCGGGTATAAATAAAATTGGGAATTTTGGCTATACAAAATATTGAAACAATAAAAAAAAGTGATAAAAAATTTGAAACTTTAAAAAGTGGAGAGCGTTCAGAGATATTTTTTTTAAGCATTATAACTGACATTAACTTCATGGCAATGGCGAGCCACAAAAACTCAAGATCTTTGAAATATCTAAAAACTACCCCTACATTGAACCAATACATTT
>JAPLDC010000386.1 GCA_026391935.1 Bacteroidota bacterium
ATGTCAATGCAGAAGCACCAAGGAAAGAAGATGACACAATATTGCTCAAATAACTTCCTTCCGTTGTCAATCGTTGGATCAATGTTTGAAAATCCAATGTTCCTGAAAAATAGGAAAGTACCAGGATACCAATTAAAAATCCAAGATCAGCAAAACGTGTGACAATAAATGCTTTTTTGGATGCCGCTACTGCAGATGGTTTTTCGTAATAAAAACCAATAAGCAGGAAAGATGAAACACCTACCAATTCCCAGAAAATATAGATCTGAAAAATATTTGTGGAAAGTACTAATCCCAACATGGAGAATGTAAATAAAGAAAGGAAAGCATAATATGTTGCATAGCGAGGTTCACCATGCATATAACCCATACTATATATATGTACCATAAGTGAAATGAAAGTAACGATCACGATCATCATCACAGAAATAGGATCCAATAAAATCCCCATATCGATGGCTACATTTGGTGAAAACTGCAACCAAACATATTTCATTGCGATTATTTTCTGATAAACACCATCCACTTTACCAACTTCAAAGAAATACTGATATGCAACAAATGCCGACAAAACAAATGCAACCAATAGCGAAAGTGTACCAAGTATTCCTGAAAATTTCGGGAAATATCTACGTCCAAATAAACCAATGATCAAAAAGGTGATGATCGGTAAAAGTGGAATTAGCGCTATATAATTTGAATTCAACATATTTAAAATTTCATTATATCTGCATCGTCAACATCAATTGATTTCAAGCTGCGATACAGATGTATTATTATTGCAATAGCCACAGCCGCTTCTGCAGCAGCGATGGTAATAATGAATATGGTAAAAAATAGGCCGTCAAGTTTATCTGCATATAAATATTTATTGAATGCAATAAAATTAATATTGACACTGTTCAATATTAACTCAATAGCCATAAGCATGGTGATCAGGTTCTTCCGGGTAAGAAAACCATACACTCCAATAAAAAATAAAGCGGTGCTTATAAATAAAATATGTGTTAATCCTATCTCGTTCATTCTTTCGTTTTTATTTTGATAGCAATTACAATACATCCGATAAGAGCTGCTAATAAAAGCATACTCACAACCTCAAAAGGTAATATATAACCATGTTCTGTTGTACTTAACATTTGCAATCCAATATTTTTCACACTTGGTGCAACAGGGTGATCCAAGGCGTAACCAACAGGAACAAAATTATGATCAGTAATAAATAAGTAGGTTAGTGCTGCTGCAAAAACTGTCGCAAGTCCAGAGAACACAGCTCTCCATAACACAGGTCTTTTCATTTCGTCACCGGAAGCATGTGTTAAGAAAATTGAGAAAATGATCAGCACAACAATTCCCCCAACGTAAACCACAATTTGAACTGCTGCAATAAATTCATAATTCAAATAAAAATACAATGCAGCAATTCCAAGTAAAGAGAACAACAGGTAAACAGCCGCACGGAATATTTTGCGGGAGGTAATCGCAAGAATTCCACCACCAATTATAACAGCAGCGATAATATAAAATATGACAGATGATGCGCTCACTTTATTTTTTATTTTTCAATTTTTATTTCCTATTCCACTCCGTCTTTCAACCTTGATCCTGGTTTATTCAAAACCTTTTTCAAATATTTTTTCTCATACTGGCTATGTTCAAATTCATTGCCCATAAGAATTGCAGTAGTAGGACAAGCTTCTACGCACATTCCACACATCGTACACATATCTAAATGGTAAACCCATGTATCAATACGTTTTTTCTTTTTACCATCCGGCTGGATCTCTTGTTTTGTGATGATCTTTATTGAGCCATTCGGACAAGACAATTCACATGATTGGCAACCTGTACATTGGTGTTCATTTTTTTCGTCATGCGGCATGATCACCTCACCACGAAAACGTTCAGGCATCTTTAATGTAGCACGGTTATCCGGATATTCTTCTGTAATGATTTTATTAAGATGGGTGAAATAATATCCCGTCAACTTCATCCCCGTTAATAAGGATTTTATTGAACTGAAAATTGACCCGAAATATTCTTTTAAAAACATCTTATACTATAATAATATTTTAAAACTACTTACAAATTCCTCTGCCCCACTTCAACTGCAGAGTTAGAAGTGCCAACCCATGATTGCCATCAACGTAACAAGCAATACATTTACCATACTTATTGGCAACAAATATTTCCACTCTAAATTTAATAATTGATCGATACGCAAACGTGGGAAAGTCCAACGGAACTGCATAATAATAAAAATGATAAATAATGTTTTACCAAAAAACCAAATAGATGATGGAATATAATCCATGATATGATTGAACCCTGTTAGGCCACCAATATGGAATGGCATCCATCCGCCAAGGAAAATTGTTGCAGCTACTGCTGATACGACAAATAAATTAATGTATTCCGCCATCAAGAACATTGCGAATTTCATACCCGCATATTCTGTATTGAAACCTCCGGTAAGCTCCTGATCTGCTTCCACCAAGTCGAACGGTGCTCGATTGATCTCAGCTGTTGAAGCCACAACAAAAATTACAAATGAGATTAGAACAGGAATATGTCCTTTAAATATCCACCATCCGTTAGCCTGACTTTCAACAATATCATTCAAGCTCAAACTTCCTGTAAGAACAACGATTGAAATAAGTGATAATCCTATTGATAGCTCATAACTAACAATTTGAGCTCCGCAACGCATTGCTCCAATCAATGAATATTTATTACTGCTTGACCAACCCGCCATCAATATTCCGATAACCGCCATAGATGAAACGGAAGAAATATAAAGCACTCCAATATTAATATCCCACAGTTGAAATCCTTTTGCATAAGCTATTGGCGCCACGGCCAACAATGCTGTAGTTATAATAATTCCCGGAGCAAGATTAAATAAAAATTTATCTGCAGCATCCGGAGTAAAACCTTCTTTAAACAATAACTTCACTGTATCCGCAACAATTTGCAAAGTTCCTTTTGGTCCTACACGGTTCGGTCCTAAACGAAGTTCCATGAATGCTGCAACTTTACGTTCCATATAACCAAGAAAGAAAGCTAATAATATAAGGAACACCAACAAACAAACTCCAATAATAACCAGTTCGGTTATTGTCAAAAGTAAATCGTTTGCTATGACATTTTTTAGCCAACTATGCATGTGGGTTGCAAGTGACGAAAAGCTATATGATAAAAGTGTCTTCAATTGTTATTTTCTAATTTCTTTATCTAAATTTACAATTCTTTTTATCTGTCAATATCAGGAATGATCAAATCGATGGTCGCCATGATTGCGATAAGATCTCCAATTTTATGTCCTTTTGAAATATGTGGTATAGCCATTAAGTTAGAAAAATTTGGCGAACGATATTTGCAACGATATGGAGTTGAACCACCATCACTTACAATATAAACACCTAATTCTCCGCGGGCAGTTTCAACACGTTGATAAAATTCACCCTTCGGCAATTTTATAACATTTTTTGTTTTAGCTACAATATCGCCTTCGGGAATATTGTCGATCAATTGCTCTATGATATGCACCGCTTGTAACATTTCAGCCATACGTACCTGACATCTTGCCCAACTGTCGCCACCGGTTAAAATCACTTCGTCAAATTGAATTTTTTCATACCCATCATAAGGATAATGTTTTCGGATGTCACAGCTAAGTCCAGAAGCTCTTGCTACCGGGCCTGTACAACCCAAGGCAATTGCATCTTCTCTTGTTAAGACTCCAACATCCTTCATACGATTTTGGAAAATAACATTACCGATCAATATTTCATTATACTCGTGATAATTATCTTTGAATTGTTTCAAGACTTCCTTAATACGTTTTTGAAAATCGGGTTGAAGGTCTGTAATAACTCCACCCGGCACCATGAAATTTTGTGTAAGCCTTGCTCCACAAGTTTCTTCCTTAATACTATTGATTGCTTCACGTTCGCGGAATGCATAAAAGAAAGGGGTCACTCCACCAAGATCAAGACCGGCAGAAGCAAACCATAAAATATGAGAACTAAGGCGTGATAATTCGCATAAAATAATCCTGATAACTTGTGCTCGTGCCGGAACTTCAACTTGTAAAGCTTTTTCAACAACTAAAGCACATGCTTGATTATTCATGTGTGCCGACAAATAATCCATCCGGCTTGTTATATATCCAAATTGACGATAGGAAAAGCTTTCGCTCATTTTTTCAATTGAACGATGGATATAGCCAAGATGTGGTTCCACTTTTTTAATTGTTTCACCATCAAGCCATACCTTCAAACGC
>JAPLDC010000287.1 GCA_026391935.1 Bacteroidota bacterium
AGTGATACTACCAAAGACCAAGAAGCTCCATTCAATAAAATTTATATGTATGTATTCTTCTTTCTCCTGATTGCAGATAATAAGCAAAGTAAGAACGATCATGGTTAAAGAAATGATGCAAGGAGCCATTACAGGTCCTACCCATGGAACAGGTATCAGAAATAAAATATCCCATGTAAAAAAAGACTCTGGCCAACCCAGTAGGAGTTTCAAAAAAACATAATAGAAAATATCCCAAATGGCAAAGCTGAAAATAAAAAAAGCAAACCGTTGAGCAGAATTTTTACCAGCAATAATTCCAGTTGAGATCAACATAGTAATGGTTGCCACTTCGCGCCAGAACTCTGTGATGGCTATATCCTGAGATACCGGAGTTAATGGAAATCTGAATCCTTCCGGATAATAAATCTTTCTCAAATAAACAACTACAGAGGATTCGAGATAGCCCATTGCAACACTAAAAATGCTGAGCCATATTATTGTTTTAACTATTGGTTTCATGATTGTATTTTAATTATTTACTGTTGCATTTATTGCTGTTTTAGGCAATGCTTTTTTTAAATGGTCGAGTTGTCGTTTAGTCACAGTTCCTATATTCAGTTGTTTTAAATTTTCCATTTCATAAAGCGGACTATAATCTGAAAAGTCATTAGTTCCAATTGACAATACTTCCAGCGCTTTAAGTTTCTTCAAAAATTTGATATTTTGTAAACCACAGCCTTCTACCGAAAGTATCTTCAGTTTCGTAAATTGTTCAAGAGAAACAGATTCAGTCAGCATATTCCCATTAAGATAAAGTTCCTCCAAGTCTTTATAGACAAGCAATGGACGTATTGAATTAACATTATTTCGTGACACATCCAAGGATCGTAATGATGGAATTAATGGAGCAAACTCTTTTCTTTCTTTCAAAGATTTTTTAATATCATAATAAGATGTCAGTGCATAAAGATTATTCAATTGATTATCCGAAAGATTCAGATATATTAAACTATTGAAATCACTCAACTTTTCAAATAATGTCGTATCCGTTACAAATATTTGATTGTTATGCAGATCTAATCTTTCTAACTTAGGTAATACCGGCAGAACAAGTTTGTTATTTACTATTGAATTGGAAAGAATCAATTCTTTGAGTTCAGGTAATTGAAGTAAAGGTAAAAAGTCATTGATAAATAGGTCTGAAGCCACCAATGAAGATAATTTTTTCAAGCCCGGTAATGTTTTAAAATCTACCTGCTTATTATTCGAAATATTGAGGTAAGTGAGATAGGGAATGTTTTTTAACGCATTTAACTTTTTAATATTATTATTGGAAAGCGAAAGAAATTTCAAATGATCCATAATTGGAAAAAAATCAATTGAATCCAGATAATTTGATTCCAAATATAAATTCTCCAAAACCGGAAACTGTTTCAATTCAGTGAGGTCCTTCAATTGATTTCCTGTAAAATAAAGTGATTGGATATTTGTAAGGATACTAATTGGTTTTAAAGTTTGCAGATAATTATTTTGAAGTTCAAACACTTTGATATCCGGTTGTTTATTTAAAATTTCTGCGTACACCCTGTCCTTT
>JAPLDC010000217.1 GCA_026391935.1 Bacteroidota bacterium
TCTTAAAATAACATTTGGAACTAATTGGTTGTTAGCAACTTACAATATATTAGACTGAGTATTACAAATCCTCTATAAAGCGCCAAAAAATGTCGATAAAAAAGAAATTTACTGTTTATAAATACATTAATAATTTATCCAAAACCAACTGCTAAAAGTGCAAAAGTTCTGTTATAAAAAGCTAAAGGCTAATACCTTATTCCTTTTCTAGTGCTTAATAGAAGAATAATTTTTCTCCATTTTAGTTGTATCAGCTATTCGAAATAGCTTTACATTCCAAATCCATAATAAGCTCTCATACCATTCGGATAAACACCTTCAATTAGCACTCCGCCTTTTTTATTTTCAAGGGTATTCTTAATATCATCAAAAGATGCTATTTTCTTTTTATCAACATTCGTAATAATAAATCCTTCTTTTATTCCGGCACTTAATAATTTGCCGGCTGTAAGTTTTGACACTTTCAAACCATTTTCGATATTAAGCTTCTTCATTTCATCGACACTCACCGATTCAAATGAAGCACCCAATGTAGAAACAACTTCAATCTTCGGCTTTGTGACAGCATCAGTATTTCCATCCTTATTTTTCAAAACTACCGGCAATACTTTTTCCTGATTATTACGATTTATTGTTACATCCACTTTGTTTCCGGGACGGTATCTACTGATCTGTTCCAATAATTCTGGTGTATTGTTTACATCAGTTTCACCAATCTTGGTAATTACATCACCTTCTTTTATTCCAGCTTCGGCTCCAGCTCCTCCATCAACTACACCTTTAATATAAACACCTTTAATTTCGGAGATACTTTTTTCTTTTGCCAGTTTTCCGTCCAGATCTTGAATACTTAAGCCAATAAATGCACGTTGTGCCTCGCCAAATTCCAAAAGATCGGCAACTATCTTACGTGCAATATTTACAGGAATGGCAAAAGAATAGCCCGTGTATGAGCCTGTTGTAGATGCGATAGCGGAATTTATTCCAACCAATTCTCCTTTCGCATTTACTAATGCACCACCGCTGTTACCAGGATTTACGGCTGCATCCGTTTGTAAATAAGATTCAACAGGAAACTGTCCTCTCGAAGGATCATTTTCAAGTAAATTAATATTTCTGCCTTTCGCACTTATAATTCCAGCGGTGACAGTAGAGGTTAGGTTAAAAGGATTCCCAACTGCTAATACCCATTCGCCAACTTTTACTTCATCTGAATTACCATATGAAATAAATGGCAGGTCATTTTCTTTGATCTTTAATAAAGCCAAATCAGTTGCCGGATCCTTTCCTATTACTTCTGCAATATAGCTGCGTTTGTCATTCAATGTAATTTCTACCTTATCTGCTCCGTCCACCACATGGTTATTAGTGACAATATATCCATCCTGAGAAATAATTACGCCGGAACCTGTCGCCATTGGCGCTTCCTGCTGTCTCGGGGAGTGTTGTCCGAAAAAATCACGAAAAGGATCGTATAGATACTGGTTTTGAGTTTCTAATGGGTAGGTTGTCCTGACATTCACAACGGAGTGGACCGAAGAAGCCGCAGCAGATGTGAAATCAACCGCCAATTCCGGGGAATTTCCTCCGGGCAAGCTTACGTATTTAACGGGTGTCTGATAAGCAATTTGAGATGTTTGACCATCTGTTTTGCTGCCAAGTAGGTGATTAAGACCTAGAGCGGTAAATCCACCGATACTTGCAATTGCAAAAACTCCTAAAATCTTTTTCATAGTTGTTAATTTTTATTGTTTTTATTATAACGAAATTTAATACGAATAGTAACACAAATTTTGTTCCTATATTATTTTTGTCATTTATTTTTAACATTGTTTAACATCAGTTTGTAAAGGTTGTTTAACTTTACGCAAGAATTAAATTTTTGAAAAATAGCAGTATAAAATTCAATGAGCAGTTTTAGGGAAAAATCGCAAGGTTTTATTATCGGAATTTTAGTCGGATTAATTGTTGCGGGAGGCTTTTTCGTTTTCAAATTGGATGACTATTTTAAAGAATTAAATTTCTATAAATCTGTTTCAAAAACCTTCTCATCAGATAAAAAAGAAGAAACTCCAACGGTTAAAGACCTGTCAACCCCTGAAATAAAAGAAAAAAAGGACAAGACAAAATCTGTAAAAATATCAAAGGAAGAAACTGATTTTGAAAATACTGCTTCTACCAAAACAGATTCTATAAAAGTTTCAATCGATTCCTTAACATTGGAAAATCCAAATACTGACGGTATTGTTGTCCGAAAGGATGAATTACTTTCTACAAAAACAATCGAGGTAATAAATTTATCTCCTGTTGCTAAAATGAGTTCAAAAGATTCTTTACTTCAAAAAGTAAGCGGAATAAAAGAT
>JAPLDC010000518.1 GCA_026391935.1 Bacteroidota bacterium
AGAATTTCTTACAGTATTTAGTAATAGAAAAAAAATATCCCATTTCATTAATTGCTGTCGAGGCGGGCTTAAAATATAATCAGTTGTTGAAGCGAGCAGATGTGTTGATTTATAACAAGCAGGGAAATCCATTTTTATTGGTGGAGTGTAAAGCTCCCGAAGTAAAACTATCACAAGACACCTTTGATCAGATTGCGCGATATAATATGACATTTAAAGTAGCCTTCCTTGTCGTAACAAATGGTATGGATCATTACTGTTGTAAGATGGATTACTCAGATAATAGCTATCAGTTTCTGCAGGAGATTCCTTCATATTAAGCTTTATTTGTTTTTATTTTATTAATTCTTATATTGCAGAGTATTAATATTTTTCTATAACTATTATTCTCTAAATGAAAAAAACAGCTCTTGCTTTTCTTGCAGGATTAATGTGCATCTCTGCGCTGATCGCACAAACAAAAATTGGAACATATTCAGTACAGTCTCATTTTAAATTGGCTGATAATCTCAAAGAAGGCGATTATCTGGAGAAAACAATTATCATAAAAGTATTACCTGCTTATAGCTCCATCTGTTCTGCTGCTAATATTGACAATACGATGTTTAAAAAACTTTTTTCGGAGTTAGGTGGAATGAATCTGTCAAAAGTTTTTCCTTATACAAAAGCTCCTGAAAGTTCTTATAATGAAAGAGGTGAGAAGCTGACAGATCTTACAAAGATTTATCAATTCAATTATACCTCCTTTGTTTCGCTTGAGAAGGCAATCAATAAAATAGCTGGCTGCGGTATTTTTGAATATGCAGAACCACATTATATTCCGAAAATCGATTATAGCCCAAATGACCCTTTACTTTCTTCTCAATATGCGATCACTAAAATTCAAGCAGAAAATGCTTGGGGTGTGAATACTACCGCAGCCCGCGGAGATACAAATGTTGTTGTTGGAATAACTGATACTGGAACAGAACTTACACATAGTGACCTTGCGGGTCAGATTAAAATAAATATAGACGATCTTCCCGGTGGTGGTGATAATGACGGAGATGGCTATACCGACAATTACCGTGGATGGGATCTTGGAGATAATGATAATGATCCAACCTGGACAGGTAATCAGCATGGAGTGCACGTTAGCGGAATTGCATGTGCAAAAGTTGATAATAGTAACGGAATTGCAGGTGTTGGTTTCAATTGTAAATATCTGCCGGTAAAAATTGCGAATACTGCAGGAACATTGACAATGGCTTATGAAGGTATCACCTATGCTGCAGATCACGGATGTTCAATCATCAATTGTTCGTGGGGAGGATCCGGTGGAGGCCAATTCGGACAGGATGTAATCAGTTATGCTACTATCAATAGGAACGCACTAGTTGTTGCTGCTGCAGGTAATGGCGGAATAGATGAAGCAACCTATCCTGCGGCATATACATATGTTATCAGTGTGGTGAATACAAACACCACAGACCACAGAGATGCAAGTTCCAGTTTTAATTATACAGCAGACGTTTGTGCTCCCGGAACAGGAATAAACTCCACATATCCCGTAAATTCATATGCTTCCCTGACAGGAACCTCAATGGCTTCACCTTGTGCTGCAGGTGCAGCAGCGATTATCAAATCTTTTTTCCCTTCTTATACGGCATTACAAGTCGGAGAACGATTAAAAGTAACAAGTGACAATATTTATGCCTTGCACAGTCCGATTTATGCCGACAAATTAGGAACAGGCCGTATAAATTTATTCAGAGCATTGACTCTTGCAAATTCGCCTTCTGTGGTGATGACCAGCAGGACTGTAATAGACGGAAACGACAATACATTTGTGGCGAATGATACACTTAAAATCACAGGAAATTATACTAATTATCTTGCGCCAACAACAAATTTAATTGCCACATTAACTTCTTCCTCGCCCTTTGTAAGTGTTGTGTCAGGAACGACTACATTAGGACCCGTTGGAACGTTAGCAGTTGCGAATAATAATACCGACCCTTTTAAAGTGCGTATTTTGGCCACAGCTCCTCTTAACTCAAATATATTATTCAAAATAACGTATACTGATGCAGCTACATCTTATTCTGCAAATGAATATTTTTATGTAACTGTGAATGTTGATTATGTGAATATCACTATTAACGATGTGGCAACTTCAATAGCAAGTAATGGCCGTATTGGATATAGTCAAAATGGACAAGCAGGTGGTTTAGGATTTAATTATTTGGGAGCCGGTACCTTATTGTATGAAGCAGGTTTGATGATAGGAAGAGATACTGGTTCAGTTTCTGATTGTGTACGAGCTTATACAACCCCTGCAGCAGATTTCTCTTCCTTGGTTTCTGCTCATGCTGTTGCTCCTTCTGTATTATCCGAATTTGATGTGGAAGGAAAATTTAAAGATAATCTGGCAACTACGCCTCTGCCCGTAACTGTTCATCATCAGGCATTTGCTTGGAGTACAGCAGGAAACAGGAAGTATGTGATCGTACAATATACTATTGCAAATACCGGTGGTGTAAGTTTGTCTTCTCTTTATGCGGGGATCTTTGCAGATTGGGATATTGATGCGGCTACTTTTGGCTCTAACCGTGCAGCATTTGATGCAGGAACAAAAATGGGGTATTGTTATTATTCAGGAGCGCTGGGAAAATACGCAGGGATAAAATTACTTACATCTACTGCGCCTGTTGTGCACTATGCCATCGATAATATTGCCGGAGGAGGAGGAGGTTCCGATTTAACAAATGGCTTTAACGGAGCGGAAAAATACCTTAGTTTGTCTACAAACAGGCCTACAGCAGGTGTTGCCGGTGCCGGAAACGATGTTTGTGATGTGGTAAGTACTGGCCCTTATACAATTGCCGCTGGGGATTCCGTTAAAGTTGCGTTTGCTTTAATAGCAGGCGATGATTTGTCGGATCTTATCGTTAGTGCAGGAAATGCACAAGTGATGTACGATGGATTGAGTGTTGCAACTGCTGCGGCTTCCCTTTCTATAGATAATGAAAATTCCATGTCGGTATTCCCTAATCCTACAAATGGACAATCATTTGTGGACTTAACTATTTCTGAATCCGCAAAAATAGATCTACGCGTATATAATATGTTGGGTGAGCAGATAAGTGTGATTGCTACTGAACAATTGCAGCCGGGAGCGCATCGTTTTGTATATGAAACAAATACATTAAGCAGTGGACTATATTATTATAAGTTAAAAATAGGTGACAAAAAGTATGTGCAAAAATTGATTGTGACTAAATAAATCACGAAACAATATTTTATTTACATTTGTTGCTCAATAAAAAAAGAACTATGGATTTAAGCGGAATTATTTCAATTGCAGGTATGAGCGGACTTTTTAAAGTAATCGCTCAGACAAAAAACGGATTAATAGTAGAATCATTGATCGACAAAAAACGAGTACAGGCATTTTCTACACATAAAATAAGTGCTTTAGAGGATGTTAGTATTTATTCAACGGCCGATGATGTGCCTTTGAAGGATGTATTTCAAAAAATATACGATAAGGAAAAAGGTGGAGCATGTATCGATCACAAGTTAGCTGATGCGGAGTTGAAAAAATATTTTAAAGCAGCTTTCCCTGAATATGATGAAGAAAGAGTTTATGTTTCTGACATCAAGAAAGTTTTGAATTGGTATAATTCTCTTCAAAAAGATGGCTTATTGGATAAAAAGGAAGAAGCAGCAGATTCAGAAAAACCTAAAGTGAAAGCATCTTCTGCTGATGCAAAAGGAGCAACAAAGACTGTAAAAGATACCGGCTCTAAATCTGTGAAAACAGCAAGTGCAAAAGTGAAGGTACAAGGCGTTAGAAAATCCGGAGTTGCATAAGCACCGGATTTTTTTTTGATCCTAAATTTAATTAATGGCCAGGTCTTAGTTAAATTAAAAACATATCCCAAATTTAATTTAATTTTTAATGAATACTAAACAGGTTGCTACTCCTTCAAAACCTATTCGTCACTTCTTACCTCAAGATCTAATAATAGATTCCTGGAAAAGAATTGAATCCTTCTTTATAAATTTAAGTGATCGGAAAATTTCTTCAGTAAAAGAATTGGAACAATGGCTTTTTGACAGAAGCGAATTGGAAGCTGTTCTAAGTGAAGATTTTGCCTGGAGATATATTAAAATGACATGCGATACTGCCAATCAAGAATTGACGGAGTCTTATAACTTTTTTGTTTCTGAGATCGATCCTCATATATCTCCTTATAGCAATAAACTGAATATAAAATTTGTAGAATCACCATTTCTAAAAGATTTAGATCAGGCACAATATCATATTTATATCAGAGGTGTTAAAAAAGCATTGGAGTTGTACCGTGAAAAAAATATTCCATTACATACCAAAATAGGAATTGAATCACAAAAATATGGAGCCATTTCTGCCGCAATGACAATTGAGTGGGAAGAAAAAGAAATTACTTTGCAAATGGCTTCCAGCTTGATGAAAGATGTAAATAGAAAGACACGTGAAGAGGTGTATCAGAAAATTCAGAAAAGAAGAGCAGTAGAAACAGGTGCCTTGAACGAATTGTTTTCCGAATTGATTCAATTGCGTCATCAGGTGGCATTAAATGCAGGATTTAAAAATTTCCGTGATTATAAATTTGAGGAGTTGGGGAGATTCGATTATTCTGTAAAAGATTGTTTTAATTTTCATGAATCCATAGCAAAAGAAATTCTTCCTTTAGCGGAAGCTTCAGATAAAGAAAGAAAAAAAATAATGAAGTTGGACATTCTGAAACCATGGGATATGGATGTGGATGTGGAAGGGAAGCCGGCATTAAAACCGTTTTCTACTGCAGAAGAATTAACCGATAGATCAATTGATTGTTTTAATAAAATCCGTCCTGATTTCGGATCTTATCTGGAGATCATGAAAACAATGGGTTACCTTGATCTGGATTCAAGAATAGGAAAAGCTCCCGGTGGATATAATTATCCTTTATACGAAATAGGTGTTCCTTTTATATTTATGAATTCTGTGGGGACACATCGTGATCTGGTAACAATGGTTCATGAGGGCGGACATGCCATTCATTCTTTCGTTACAAGAGATCTGCCTATAACAGATTTTAAAAGTACGCCTTCCGAAGTTGCAGAATTAGCTTCTATGTCGATGGAATTAATTTCGATGGAACATTGGGATGTGTTCTTTAAAAATGAAGACGATCTTAAACGCGCAAAAAAAGAGCAGCTCGATAAATCCTTGAAGACATTGTTGTGGATAGCAGCTGTAGATAAATTCCAACATTGGATCTATGAAAATCCGGACCATTCTGTTGAAGATAGAATGAAATCGTGGAAGACAGTGATTGGGCAATTTACAAGTAAAGAGGTTGATTTTACCGGCTTAGAGAATGTAAGAGAAAGAGGATGGCAAAGTCAATTGCATATTTTCGAAGTTCCATTTTATTATATCGAATATGGGATGGCTCAATTGGGTGCGATA
This sequence comes from Bacteroidota bacterium, assembly GCA_026391935.1. GTDB lineage: Bacteria > Bacteroidota > Bacteroidia > 2-12-FULL-35-15 > 2-12-FULL-35-15 > 2-12-FULL-35-15. The sequence continues at coordinate 5,483 of JAPLDC010000518.1, forward strand.
GCTGTTTGGCGTAATTATAAAAATGATCCTGAAAAGGCGTTGAATGATTATGAAGCGGCTTTGCGATTAGGTTATACAAGATCTATTCCTGAAATTTATAAAACAGCAGGTATCGAATTTAATTTCTCTCAGGCATATGTAAAAGAATTAGCCGATTTTGTTAAAAGCGAATTAAGTAAACTGTAAAAATATGAAACGTCCACAATCTGAAGAGTATCCGGCCTACTATAAGTATTATGTAGATATTGTAAAATCCGATAATATAATCAAGGAACTGCGTGACCAGGTGATCGATATTCAGGCGATCATTTCGGAGATTCCTGAACATAAAGAAGATTTTGCGTATGCTCCTGAAAAATGGACCATCAAAGAAATTATTGGACATATCATTGACACAGAAAGGGTATTAGGTTATCGTGCAATGCGTTTTGCCAGAAAAGATAAAACACGATTACCTGGTTATGATGAAAATCTATATGTCGCAAATGCGAATTTTAATGATCAAACATTATATGCTTTAGGACATGAGTTTGCAATTGTTCGTGAGGCGAACCTTACTTTATTTAAGACCTGGCAAGAAGAAGAATTGAGTCAGCGAGGAGTAGCGAATAAAAACGAAGTTACTGTGAGAGCGATCTTATTTATGATCGCAGGGCATGCAACGCATCATATGAATGTGATACAGGAGAAATATCTTCAGGAATAATTAAATAATATTTACTTCCCGTTCCAGTTCAATTCCGAATTTTTCCTTTACGGATTCAAGAATTTTTTGCGAAAGATCGAAAATCTCATTGCCTTTTGCATTCCCATAATTGACAAGTACAAGTGCTTGTAATTTATGAACACCTGCATCACCGAAAGTTTTTCCTTTCCACCCCGATTGTTCGATCAGCCATCCTGCAGCAAGTTTTACATTTCCATTTTCCAGCTCGTAACCAACAATTGTTGGGTAATTAATTTTCAGGAATTCGTATTTACCTTTTACGACCTCCGGGTTTTTAAAGAAACTGCCGGCATTCCCTATTTCGGCAGGATTAGGAAGTTTACTCCTCCGGATGTTGCAAACAGCCTTACTGATAGCTTGAATATTTACTTCTTTAATATTCATTGCTTCTAATTCTTTTTCAATGGCACCATAACTGGTATTGAACTTTGGGTTTTTAAGAAGTTTGAATGTAACCGAAGTAATTATAAACTGATCTTTTAGTTCGCGTTTAAACACACTTTCTCTGTAGCCAAATTTGCATTGAGAATTATTGAAAGTGCGAATTGTTTTATCGCCAATATGAAATGCTTCCAGCTCATAAAAATGATCTTTGATTTCTGCACCGTATGCACCAATGTTTTGCATCGGGCTGGCGCCAACATTTCCCGGGATCAATGATAAATTTTCCAATCCGGCATAATTATTTTTTATGCAATGCATCACAAACTCATGCCATACCTCTCCTGCTGCCGTTCTTACATAATAAAAATCTGCATCTTCTTTAAGGAGTTCAATGCCTTTTAATTCATTCTTTAAAACGATTCCATCAAAATTTTTGGTAAACAAAAGATTGCTCCCTCCACCAAGAATTAATTTATTGCAGGTTGAAAATTTTCTCTCGGATAAAATTTCTTTGATGTTATCTATGCTTGCGAATTCTACAAAATATTTTGCAGCAGCATCGATGCCGAAGGTGTTTAATTTTTTTAATGAATGATTTTCAAGAACCTTCATTTCTGTTGTTTATTTCTTCAAAAATCAGCAATAAAATGGCAACTTGCAAATAAAAATGTCTTCACCACAGTTTACACAGAAAAACACAGATATTTTATTGATTTTATACTACATCTTTGAAATAGTAAGTTTAATAAGGTAATCACTGATTTGTTCAGTGAAAATCTGAGCAATCTGTGGTTATGCTTGTAGTAAATTTCTATCTTTGAATAGTGAAAAAAGTATTTGTTTCTGTAATAAATGATCTTAGTACCGATCAACGGGTTCACAAGGTATGCATGACATTGCATAACATGGGATATGATGTAACGTTGGTAGGAAGAAAACAACGTAAAAGTTTGCCTTTAGCAGAGCGTATTTATAAAACAAAACGTATGTTCTTGTTATTTGAAAAAGGTCCTTTTTTTTACTTGGAATTCCAAAAACGATTGTTCTGGTATTTATTGTTTCATAAAGCAGATGTGTTGGTTGCAAATGATCTTGACACGTTGTTGCCAAACTATTTAAACTCGAAATTAAAAGGTGCTCAACTGGTTTATGATAGTCATGAACTATTTTGCGAAGTTCACGAATTACAGGCAAACCCCTTTAAAAAAAATATCTGGAAGCGACTTGAACGTTGGATCTTTCCTAAATTAAAATATGTATTTACGGTAAATGATTCCATCGCAAAAATATACAATGATGAATATAAGGTAGAACTGAAAGTTGTCAGAAATATACCTTTACTATCCAATCAGGAAAATGTTGAGAATGCAACAAAGGGGAAATTAGGTATTCCGGAGAACAAAAAGATCATTGTTTTGCAAGGTGCAGGAATAAATATTGACAGAGGTGCAGAGGAAGCTGTTGAAGCGATGCAGTATATTGACAATGCAGTTTTGTTGATAGTTGGCAGTGGAGATGTGGTCGGGGTTTTGAAAAAAATGACGGAGACACTTCATTTGATAGACAAAGTAAAGTTTATAGGGAAAGTGCCTTTTCAAACGCTTATTCAATATACGCGTCATGCCGATCTGGGATTAACACTCGATAAAGATACCAATATCAATTACCTGTATAGTTTACCAAATAAACTTTTTGATTATATCCATGCTGGCGTGCCCGTGTTATCTTCAGACCTGTTGGAGATCAGGAAAATAATCGAGCAGTATGAGATTGGAGCATGCACCAGTTCACACGATCCTAAACACATAGCGGATAAAATAAACGAAATTCTGAAGGATGAAAATAAACTTCAATTGTGGAAAAAAAACACTAAAATTGCATCCGAAAAATTAAATTGGGAAACCGAAGAAAAACAATTGATAGAAGTATACTCTAAATTCCTTTAGAACAGTTTCCCCTTTGAAAATTGGGCATTGGGATTGATCATTATGACAGAACAAAAACATTTACATATAATATCTTTTGATGTTCCTTTTCCGGCTAATTACGGAGGAGTTATCGATGTTTTTTATAAATTAAAAGCATTGCATACACAAGGAATAAAAATTCATTTGCATTGTTTTGAATATGGAAGGGCAGAAGCCTTGAGTTTAGAAAATATCTGTGAAAAGGTATATTACTATAAACGCAAAATGAGCAAACAATTATTATTGAATGCGCTTCCATATGTTGTTATTTCAAGATCTTCAGAAAAGTTAATGGAGAATTTGATGCGTGATTCTTATCCGGTATTATTCGAAGGATTGCATTCCTGTTTTCATTTGAATGATAAGCGCTTGGACGGAAGAATAAAAATTGTGCGTACCCATAACATCGAACACGAATACTATACTAATTTACAAAAAGTAGAAAAATCTGTTTTCAAAAAAATATATTTTGGAATGGAAGGTAAAAAATTGGAACGTTTCGAGAAGATATTAAAAAAGGCAGATCACGTTGCAGCCATTTCTTCGGCCGATGCCAAAGCCCTGTCGGGTAGATATAAGAATGTTCATCACATTACTGCATTTCATCCCAATGAAGAAGTAAAGATCAAAGAAGGAAAAGGTAGTTTTTGTTTATATCATGGAAATTTAGAAGTAGGCGAAAACAATGAAGCGGCTTTATATCTGGTGAATAAAGTGTTTTCAAAAATAAAAAAGCCTTTGATCATTGCAGGAAGAAAACCCTCTGCGGAATTAAAAGCGGCCGTTGCAAACTTTTCACATATCAGCATTAAGGCAAATATTAATACACAGGATATAGATGAATTAATAAAAACTGCTCAGATAAATGTATTGCCTACCTTTCAGGCAACCGGGATAAAATTAAAATTACTGGCGGCATTATTTACAGGGAGGCATTGTCTGGTGAACTCTCCTATGGTTGCCAATACAGGCTTGGAAACCTTGTGTTCCATAGAGGATTCTGCCGAAGGAATGCAAAAAGAAATTTCCCGATTATTTGATCTTCCATTCGATATGGATGAAAAACAAAAGAGAGAAGCTATTCTTTTAGGTGATTTTTCAAATGCACAAAATGTGAAGAAGTTGGTTAGTCTTTTTTAATTCACCTTCGAATCCACGATCTTTCCATTCTCACATTTTATTGTTCTGGAAGGGAATTTATCAAACATCATAATGTCGTGTGTTGCAATTAGCACAGCGCGCCCATTTCTGCTGATCTCTAATAATAAATTCATAATACCTTCTGATGTTTCAGGATCAAGATTACCTGTGGGTTCATCGGCAAGTATTAATTCCGGATCATTCAATAGCGCTCTTGCAATTGAGATACGCTGCTGCTCACCTCCTGAAAGTTCGTGAGGCATTTTAAATCCTTTTGTATTCAGGTGTACTTTTTCCAAGACTTCCTGAATCCTTTTTTGCATGGCTTGTTTGTCTTTCCAGCCGGTAGCCTTCAGCAC
>JAPLDC010000204.1 GCA_026391935.1 Bacteroidota bacterium
TGAACAAAATAAAATCACCTTATTTATTGATGAGGTTGCAACGATCGATAAACAAAACCGACCGGAACTTGTAAAATTCTGCAACGCGCATAATTTCATTCCGATTTTTGCAGCTCCAGATGCCGTAGAAGGTTTCAATAAATACTATTTTATCTATCCTTCAAAAGGAAAAATAAATATCAACGAAAAACAAAATGCTGTGATCGTTGAGAGAAATGGAACGATTGAAAAAAGTGTAAAAAAGAATTTAAAAGGTCTGAACTAAGCTAAACATCAATAAATGAAAGCAGAACCAAAAACCATACTCCGCTTTTTACTGGAACATTATGATGTAATTGCTGAATTGTTTGAAACACAATCTAAGGAAGGCATCATTGCATTTGAAGTATTAAATCAAATTGTTGCGAAACACGAAAGTGATATTCGTCCTCAGTTGATTGAATACAAAATACTGAGTCCGGTAAATGATAATTACGAAATACGAACTGTTTATTACAACTTGATAGAATTCGTTTTGAGCGAATTTAAACCAATGTTGCCAGAGACAATTGAAAAATACCATGGTTCCATTGCAGAATTATATCGCAAAATAAGAGAGAATATCAATGGCGACAAAGTAACATTGAGCCAAAGATTGAACGACCTGGCAATAGAGATCCGTTCTTTCTATGAAATGGTAGAACGTAATACACAAAGCTTATTACAAGAAACACGGGAATTAAAAGCGAACGTAAAAAAAATCGACTATCGCGAAAAAATTGTCCGTGCTTCCCGTTGGATCGATGAATATATTATCCCATTGAATAAAATACTGGACATCAATCACTCTGCTTCTGTAGCAAATAAATTATATGAAATTTCAGAATTTTCAAATAAGTACAGATTGAATTTTGATGATGAGAATGCCCGTACTCAATTTGAAAAACTTTATTTTCAATTAATTCAGGTAAATGATAATCTATTGCGTCAGTCAAAAATTTTAACCAATGAATTATTACCATTGATTGAAAGGATCAGAACAGAATCTATTATCCTAACAGGATGGATCACTTATTTAAAAAATCCATATAAACGCAAGGCACCGAAACTACTCAAACGCAAGGAAATTTCGGTGTATTCAAAAGACACTTTTTACAATGCCTCTGAAATATTTGAACAATTCAAAAACGAAACGGATGTGTATTTTGAAGAAGAAGAAAATGAATCAGAAAAATGGATCTTTGATAAAGAGCATTACACAAAAAAATTAAAGGAAAATTTGCCTGTAGAAAATTTCTTCAGTTGGTGTAATAAAACTTTAAAAGAAGATTACAAAAAAGTGGAAATTGAGAAATTCTTTGCTCTTACTACATTAGCATTTGATGAAGACATTGAACGCGAATATGGTGCAAAACCACAATTTGATAAAATAAAGATCAACGACCTAACACTTACTGTTCCTAAAGTAACTATCAATTACCAACAACTAATAATCGATCCACCACATGGAATTTCCTAATCACCACCGTCAAATAGTAGAAGATCTAATGGCTGGCAAATTTATGCTTCCAAACGAACGCACGTATCAAGCAGTGAAAGATAACGAGCAATCGTATACCTACTTTTTTAAAGCATCGTTCAACTATGAATTGCGTCTTACTCAAGATTATGCATATCTAGTTTCGGAAGAATCTGCAGAAATGTTATCCCGTGATATCTGTATTTTTATTGCTCTTTTGAGTTATGAACTAGATAGAGATGGTAAAAATTTCTTAGAGCGGATTCAGTTTAGTGAATTTGAAATGGAAGAAATAGAAAACTATTTCACAAACTCTTCATACATTGATTTGATTTTATCGAATAAACAATTAAAGGATGCTGATGCCCGCAAAAACTTTATCAACACTTTGAATAGAAGAAATATTATTGAAAAAACGGGTGATAACAGATTTGTATTTACTTCTGCTCATAAATTTTTTGTGGATTTTGCAACTGACATTGTGAAATATGAAAATGCTGAAAAAGAAGAGTAATTTATTTGCAGCTATATTGATTTCTGATATGCATATTAATAAAATAAATGAAAAAGGGGCTTAAGCCCCTTTTTGCTGAACAATTATGGCGAAGAAAAACAACACCGAACTATCTTACAAAACCAAAATAAATAAATTAGAACACTTGGTTGGCATGCATTATCTAGAAGTTCCGGCTAAAATAATTGAGCAGTTGGGTGGGAAATTTAAAATGCGATTGTTATGCACTGTAA
>JAPLDC010000325.1 GCA_026391935.1 Bacteroidota bacterium
ATTTCTATTATTTATGGAAAATTAAAGGGATCAAACTTCAGATGGGTGGCTCAGACCAATGGGGAAATATTGTTACCGGAACCGAATTGATCAGAAGAAAAGCAAGCGGAGAAGCGTTTGCAATCACTACTCCACTTATCAAAAAAGCAGACGGAACAAAATTTGGTAAAACAGAGGGTGGAAATGTTTGGTTGGACCGAGCTAAAACTTCCCCTTATAAATTTTATCAATTCTGGTTGAATGCAAGTGATGATGATGCCAAAACCTATATCCGTATTTTCACTTTATTTACAAAAGAAGAAATTGAAAAATTAGAAGCAGAGCATACTGCGGCTCCACATCTTCGTGCCTTACAAAAAGCTTTGGCGAAGGATATTACAATACGTGTACATTCCGAAGATGATTATAAAAATGCAATTGCTGCTTCTGAAATATTTTTTGGGAAAGGAACATTGGAAGATTTAAAAACGGTTTCCTCAATGGCTGATTTCCATGACATAATGATTGATGTACCAACTTTTAATGTTGGTAAAAATGATATTATTAATAGGATAAACGTTATAGAACTTCTTGCCGAAAAAACAAAAGTATTCTCTTCTAAAAATGAAGCGAAAAAATTAATCCAAGGAGGAGGATTATCTATAAATATGAGCAAAGTATTGGATGTTGAAATGCTAATCGACACAACATTTTTATTACCAAATGATTACATCTTAATTAGAAAAGGCAAAAAGGAATATATAAAACTAAATGTACAATCTTAACGTTCCACAGCTTTTATAGTCCAATTTAGCTTTTTTAGCGATGTTCTTTTAGGTGTCGTCATTGCGAGGAACGAAGCAATCTATAAACAATGCTTTCCCGATGAGATTGCTTCGTTCCTCGCAATGACGTCATCAACGAAACCATTTTTAGAAACTGAAAGTCGTGCACTGAATTGCATAGTTTCAAAAACGAACTGAAACAATAAAACGAGGGGGCGCTGTATACATTCTAACAAATTTTGCAAAAACAACTCTTTATGTTGGAGTTACATCTAATTTAAAGAAACGAGTGTGGGAACATAAAAATTTTATTTTTCCTGAATCATTTACATCAAAATTTAAACTTACTTATTTAGTTTACTATGAAGGATTTCACAGGATTGAAGATGCTATTGGCAGAGAAAAACAAATCAAAGGAGGTTCAAGAAAACAAAAAGAAGATTTAATAAATTCTATAAATTCAGATTGGAAAGATTTATACAATTGTATATTAGAATGGTGAAAATTATTGCGAAAGATTGCTTGGTTCCTCGTAATGACGTCATTAATAATATTGTTCTTCGATTTATTTCATAAAAAATCTACTGCACCAATAAATTACAACCTCGGATATCACTATTATCAAATCGTCCGAGAATTTCAAAGGAATTATCGGGATGAACTTTCCCTAGATCTTGTGTGGCAATAAAGGAACAAGAATTAATATTTGCCAGATCGATCACATTTATTCCTCCTGTTTTATTTGGTGGTAAAAATGAAAAAGGATCGTTTGTATCGCGGATAAGAATTTTCATCCATGGCGGACAATTAAACAGTCCGTTCCCACTTGAGTAGGCTTGTGATAATAATTCGGTCATCCCATATTCACTGTGAATCGAATTCACGCCAATACCCTTGCAAAGAATCGTATGTAATTCTTCCCTTACCATTTCCTTCCGTTTCCCTTTCATTCCTCCTGTTTCCATGACAATGATGTTTTTTAAATCCCCCTTCCTTTCATTAAATAATGGAAATTTTTCTGCCAGATCCAATAATGCATAGGTAACGCCAATCAAAATAGTTTTTTGTCCGCTGTTCATCAATGCATTTAATTTCAAGATTAATTCATCATAATTATTCAGGTAAAAACCGCTATCCGTATTTTTCGACCTTTTGATCAGGTCTTCTGCCATATAAATTAGTGACGAACCATCACGCTCCAGATAAGAAGGAAGCAGAGCAAGAACACAATACTCTTCAATACTTCCGTAGAATAATTCGAATCCTTTCAGATAACTTTTTTCATACACTGAAACATCTGAAACAAAATGTTTGCTTTGAATACTCCCAGTGGTTCCGCTACTCGTGAAAAGGATCCCATTTTGAGCTTTCTCATCCGATTTACATTGAACCTTATAGCTTTTAAAAAAATCTATTGGCAAAAAGGGGATTTGTCCTATTTCTGAGACATTATCAGGATTCTGCCCTAATACTTCTATGTACTTGCGATATACTTCGTTTGCAACCGACTGATACTTAAAAACAGACAAAGCAAGATCTCGGAATCCGAGTTCAGAATTTATCTTAAAAACACTGTCAATTAAAGGTTTCAATGGGAAAATATAATAAAAAGCATGTTAACGCGTTTTGCTATTGCTTTGAGCAAAAATAATTATTAATTTTATGTATCGATTAAAAAAATGAAGAACCTAAAATACATAGCTATTTCTGTTGCACTGAGTTCAGTTATTTTATCCTCGTGTGTAAAGGAAAAAAATTTCCCTTCCACACCTTCGATTGAATTTTTTTATTACTCGGCTTACAGCAAGGATTCGGCAGATTGTGTAATAAAGTTTAAGGACGGAGATGGTGATATTGGAATTTTGCCTGAAGATTCCACATCTCCGAATGATTTCAGATTAAAATACCTTTACAAAGATCTTATTGACGGCACCTTTAAACCTTTTGACGAATTCCCGGGAACACCTGCAATGGATACCTTAATATATTCTTACAGAGTACCGAATTTAACACCAGATGGACAATATAAAGCATTGGATGGTGAAATAAAAGCTAAATTAAGAGGACTGATTTATTTCCCTACACATAAAATTGTAAAATTTGAAATAAAACTGCGCGACAGAGCAGGACATTGGAGCAATACAGTTACAACAAATGAAATAACTGTAACTCCATAAAAAGATATCTATTAAAAAAAGGGGATGACATTATTATGTCATCCCCTTTTTTTTACAATTCAATATCCTCTATAGAAATAAGCTAAATATCCAATAGAATAGAGCACCTAATATCCCACTAATAGGAATAGTAAGGATCCAAGCCCACAATAAACTAACTGTCACTCCCCATTTAACCGCACCAATTCCTTTTGTTGCTCCAACGCCAATAATTGCACCGGTAATTGTATGTGTAGTAGAAACAGGAATCCCCATTTGTTCCGTTAAGAACAAAGTTGTAGCCCCTGCTGTTTCAGCACAAACACCTTCTAGTGGAGTAACTTTAGTAATTTTAGTTCCCATCGTCTTAACAATTTTCCAACCACCACTTAAAGTCCCTAATCCTATTGCTAAATAGCAAGATAACGGAACCCAATCGGGCATAGATTTGATATCTACGATGGAGCCGTTAGCAACTAAAGCAGCAGCAATAATCCCCATTACTTTTTGAGCATCATTACCACCATGTCCGATACTAAAAGCAGCGGAAGAAAGTAACTGAGAACGTTTGAATGAAGTAGAAGTCCGCTGTGCAGTTGGTGTTTTTATTTTTTCATTATAAATAAACATAAAAGCAAAAATCAACAAGGAAACTACCAAGCCCCATCGAATTATTT
>JAPLDC010000072.1 GCA_026391935.1 Bacteroidota bacterium
AAACACTGTTAAATCAAATCAACCGCTGTTTATAATCTACTCAAAAAGAGAAAAATAATTTGACTTCGTCATAAATTATTTTAAATTTATGTTAAATTTATATTAAATCTACTTTAATAATATGATTATAAAAACAATTGCCTTTTCCATTTTAGGATACTCTTTTTCTATTCTGCTTTTTTCATGCAATAATAACAAAGACACAACAAATCAAAATCTTCAGGAACACAATTCTGTTCCAACTATTGAAAATTCAACACCTCCGACACCATCATTTAATTCAGGAAATTATGAAGTTAAAACATTCGAAGTGAAGGATAGTACATCCGAAAAATCCTTAGGATGGGGGTATGATATTTTTGTTGATGGTCATAAAACAATTCATCAACCGATTATTCCGGGTGTTTCAGGAAATCGACCTTTTTCTTCCGAATTAAAAGCAAAAAAAACTGGAACATTCGCGATAGATAAAATAAAAAACACAGGTGGATTACCCACTATCACAATAAAAGAGCTTGATAGCTTAGGCGTAAACAAATAATAAATACATGATAAAAAAACTACTCTCCTTTTTCATTTTCATTTTTTCAATCCCTATGTATGCACAAACATACATAATGAGCAATACTCCAATCACCACATGTGGTGGAACTCATCAAGATCCGGGAGGGATAAGTAATTATTCCGATAATTCAAGTTTTATACAAACAATTTGTTCTAGTACAACTAATTGTGTAAGTATGACCTTCACCACCTTTAGCATTGAAAACGGATTTGATTTCCTGGAAATTCATGATGGTCCAACCGCTTCCTCCCCGCAGGTTTCTGGAAGTCCGTTCACAGGAGCTACTAGTCCGGGTACAATAACTTGCTCTTCAGGTTGCCTAACTCTTGTTTTTACTTCTGATTTCAGTATCAATGATATTGGTTGGTCAGCTACTCTTTCATGCATTACCTGTCCACCGCCACCACCGCCACCTAATCTTTCATATGGTTGGACGCAGCGGGCTAGTGTTCCTGCCGGAGGAAGACACAGAGCTGTCTCGATCACAATTGGCAATAGAGCTTATGCCGGACTTGGTCATATCAATGCCGTTACAGATGTTTTGTACGATGATTGGTGGGAATATGATCCGGGAACAAATTCATGGACACAAAAAGCAAATTTTCCTCCAGGGCCCAGAATGCATGCTACAGGATTTGCAATTGGAAATTACGGTTACGTTGGAACAGGAAGAGATCTCGCATATGTCGAACAAAACGATCTTTATAGATATAGCCCCGCAACAAATACATGGACAACAATGGCTCCCATACCTGCAATTGGACGAAGAGGCGCTGTAGCATTTGCTGTTGGAGGAAAAGGATATTTAGGAACTGGTTCTTATTCAACAGATTTTTGGGAATATGATCCATCAACAAACGCATGGACTTCTATTGCTCCTTTCCCTGGTTCAGCCAGGATTTCATCTGTCGCGATCACCATTGGTAATAGAGGGTATGTTGGAACGGGAGATGATGGTGGCCCTAATGGAGATTTTTATGAATATGATCCGACAACCAATATTTGGACGGCAAAGGCTAGTATGCCCGGTCTTCCAAGAATGGAAGCCGGTGGATTCAGTATAAACGGAAAAGGATATATCGGAGCAGGATGTGATTATCAAAGTGGAACTAATTATCAGGACTTTTGGGAATATGACCCTATCACAAATTATTGGGTCCAGATAACTGACTTTAGTGGGTCTGCTAGAAGATACTTGAGTTGCTTTGCTATTGGCACTAGAGGTTATGGAGTTTTCGGAACAAGCGGAACAAATTATAACGATCTATGGGAATATGGTAATTACATTGGAGTTGCAGGAGTCAAGGAATTAGAAAATATAAATACTATCAAAACATTTCCAAATCCATTTACGGATGAATTGACATTTTCTATTTCTAAAGAAATAATATTTGAAAACAATGCATCCATTAACATTATGGACATTACAGGGGAAATTGTTTTGAAAATAGAAAACATAAATCAATATGAAGTAAAAATAGAAAGAGGAAACTTAAAGAAAGGAATGTACTTTTTCGAATTCCGGAATAATTCAAATCGAACAACAGGAAAATTCATTGCTCTATGATAAAAAGAACATACTTCATATTTAGTATTCTTATGTTTTTATGTGCAGGAATTTCTGCACAAAACATTTGGAATAAACGGGCTTCGGTTGGTGGTTCTAAAAGAGAACGAGGAATCAGCTTTTCAATAGCCAGCAGAGGATATATTGGTTTAGGACAAGATACACTGAACCTTATGTTAAATGATATCTGGGAATATGATCAGGTAACAAATTCCTGGTCACAAAAAGCAAATTTCCCGGGTGTAGCAAGAAGGGATGCCGCAGCATTCTCGATCGGGACAAAAGGATATGTAGGAACAGGAATAGATAATGCAGATGCATTTTTAGGTTTACCCCAATCAGATTTCTGGGAATATAATCCTGCTACAAATAGCTGGACAAATAAAGCAGCCTACCCTGGAAATTTCGGCAGTGGAGCATATTATGTTACAGGATTTGCCGTTTCCGGTAAGGGTTATTTTTGTTGCGGTAAATTAGGAGCTTCAACTTATTCCAATGAATTATGGGAATATACTCCAACAACTAATTCCTGGTTGCAAAAAAGTAATTTCCCTGGAACTGTAAGATACGGTGGTGTAGCATTTACCATTGGATCGAACGGTTATTTTGGTACCGGAACAGATGAAAATGTGTTTACTAATGATTTTTATAAATATACGCCCGCTACAGATCTATGGGCACCTATTTATAGCTTTCCCGGGTCTGAGCGTTTTTCCTGCAGTTCATTTACCCTCAATAATAATGGATATATTTTATTAGGAACAGACGGAGGATATAAAGATGAATTATGGCAATATGATCCTTTAATAAATTATTGGTTTCCAAAATCTTCACTTCCAGGCGGTGCAAGAAGATCTTCCTGCACTTTTTCAATTGGAGGAAAAGGATATGCAGGAACAGGTAAAGGACCTACTGGAACTAGAAAAGATTTTTGGGAATACCTCCCTTCTATCCCTGTAGGAATTGATGAACATGCTGATGATGTTTTTACGGGAGTTTATCCTAATCCATTAATTGAAAGCGCAACAATAAAAATTTCTGAACTAATTTTTAATTCTGACAAGAATTTATTTTTTGATCTGATCAATCTTCAAGGAAAAATTTTGGTATCGGATAAAATTTCGAGTTCAACATTTACAATAAATAGGAATGCTCTTACTTCCGGAATTTATTTTATTTCAATACGCTCTAATGAAAATAGAATTGCTTCTAAAAAAATAATTCTTCAATAATAATGAAAAAAAGTTTTGTTCTGTTTTCTGTTATTGTCACGTTAGCAACCTCCTCCTTTGCACAAGGAGCCTGGTCGCAAAAAGCATCTATGGGAGGATTAGCTCGTCACCGGCCATTTACCTTTTCTATCGGGTTAAGAGGTTATTTAGGTTGTGGTTGGAATGGTGTTACCATGTATAGTGATTTTTGGGAATATGATCCGGCAAGTAATTCATGGCAACAAAAGGCAGATTATCCTGCAGGTCCGCGCCTAAGCGCATTCGGCTTTTCTATTGGGAATAAAGGATACGCAGGTACAGGATTAGATGAGTTTCTATATTCACAAAGTGATTTTTATGAATATAACCCAATAACAAATTCTTGGTCTGCCAAAGCTTCATTTCCCGGGACCCCAATGTTTGCATCATCTGCAACTGTTGTTGGAACAAAGGGCTATGTTTGTTTTGGTGATGATTGGGACCTTGGCTACATGCGTTATAATAATTTGTGGGAATATAATCCTTCAACAAATTCTTGGGCATCTAAATCGCCTTGCCCGGGATTTCCGCGCAGAGACGCAGTAGCATTCACGATCGGTACTAAAGCATATTTCGGAACAGGAAATGATGATAGTTACTTAGAAACATCTGACTTTTGGGAGTATTCTCCTGCAACGGATACCTGGACTCAAAAAGCTAATTTTGCTGGAAGCGACCGCTCACAAGCTGTTGGATTTGCCATTAATGGGAAAGGATATATTGGCACTGGTGGGCAACTTGATGTGCAGGATTTTTTTGAATACGACCCCATTACAAACTCATGGACAGGGGTAGACAATTTCCCGGGATCAGGAAGGGAAAATTCGGCTTCTTTGGTTATCGACAACAGAGCATATGTAACCTGTGGTACCAGCGGTATTAATTACAGGGATCTTTGGGAGTTTAACCCATTCATGATTACCAAAACAAATGAGCATCCGATTGAAATGAACATCTCTGTTTATCCTAATCCAATGAGTGATCGTGCTATCATAGAAATAATAACAAGCAAAAATATAATTAATGCAACCTGGCAATTGCTTGATGATAAAGGAAAAGAAGTTGCCTCAGAAAAAATATTTAACTTAAAATTCGAGCTTAGCAAAAATAATTTAGCCTCCGGAATATATTTATTGAATATTAAAAATGATCAAAAAATTATAGCCTCAAAAAAAATAATCATACAATAATTTGCACATTATGAAACGACATTTACGCAATGCTACACTGAGCTTTTTTTCAGCTATTCTATTTACAACAAGTGTATCCGCTCAAGGCTGGTGGTTCAGACTAGCCGATTTTAACCAATCGGCCAGAACAGCAGCAATAGGATTTTCAATAGGCACAGGGGGATTTATTGGAACTGGATACGACAGTGCTTCCTATAAGAGAAATTTCAGTGTTTATAATCAGGCATCTAATACATGGACATCCATAACAAGTATGGGTGGTTTGACCGGTTCCGGATTATCTCGTGATGCAGCATCTTGTTTTGTAATAGGAAATAAAGCATATGTTGCATGCGGACAAAATTCAAACCCTTACAATTTATATTTATTGGAATATGATGCAGGAACAGATATTTGGACACAAAGAGCTAATTTTGCTGGAACACCAAGACGTTCGGCAGTAGGATTTACTTTAGGAGGAAATGGATTTATTGCTTGTGGGCAAGACGCCACTGGATTTAAAAATGATTTATGGATGTATAATGTAGCAGCAAATGCCTGGTCAGCAAAGGCAATTTATCCAGGAACAGCGAGAAGATTACCTGTTGCTTTTACAATCGGATCAAAAGCGTATGTTGGAACTGGTGACGATGGAACATTTAAAGGAGATTTTTATAAATATGATGCAACTGCAAATGCATGGTTTACGGTAGCAGCTTATGGTGGAACTCCGCGCTATGGAGCTACTTGTTTTGTAATAGGGACAGATGCATATGTAGGAACAGGATATGACAATACACTTTCGAACAGAAAAGATTTTTGGAAATATAACTCTCTTACAAATTCCTGGTCGGTGATAAAAGATTTTTCAGGAACAGCTCGGTCGAATGCTGTTGGATTCACAATCGGGAGTTTCGGATATGTTGCTACAGGATATGATTCTCTTACCACAAAAGATCTATGGGTATATGACCCGAATTCAAATGGCATAGAAGAATTGGAAAAATTCAAATCAAGTGTTAAGATTTTCCCGAATCCAATAATCGAGAATGCTACAATATCTTTCAATCCGACTTCTTTGAATGCATTTTCTAAAATATCTTTCACACTTTACGATATAAACGGCAGGGAAGTAAAACATATTGAACAATTGATGTCAGCTGAAACGCCTATTAGTAGAGACCAATTAGGAAATGGAATATATGTATATAAATTTGTCGGAGATAAGGAGCTTCTATCCTCCGGAAAAATTATTTTGCAGTAAATTAATTTATATTTTTAAAGTTAATTTATATTTACTCAATATGTTCAATGATTCCGCTTTGAAACGGAGTCCATATACCTATTTTAACTCCTGCTGTTTTTAAACCTTTACCTGTCCATACATTGCATGTTTTAAATATATTGTATGTTCCTTTGCCTTCATAAAAACGATCTTGCTGAGTATAACCTGCATGTGCAATCAAGATGATCTTGTTTTTCTCTAAACGGAAGGAGGAAATAATATAATCAATCATAAGTTTATAATTCTCTTTTGATATCACAATTTTTTTGCACCGCTCATTAATAATTGGTTTTTTATATTTATAGGTCACATGCATTGCCGTTTTTCCCAATCCAAATGCTGCGTTAAAGGCAGTTGAAAATTTCAGATCGTTCCATTCTGGTGTATCTAGATAAAAACCTTTATCGCCCCAGCCCATTCCGATATATTGAAAAGATGAATCGGCATTTACAAAATCAGAATACGGTAATAGTTCATTCCAATTAATTAGTTCACTTTTCACAGGCATTACAATATCGGTGTGAACACCATTAGATTGAATAAAAATTTCGATAC
>JAPLDC010000289.1 GCA_026391935.1 Bacteroidota bacterium
GAGGCCGTACCACAAGTAAGCAATTCTAATTCCTCTAATTTGAAGTTTTCAGAACAAAGACCTTTAACTGCTTCTGCAGCCATTTGTGCATTCGAATAAGTGCTATTGCCTTGTTTATCAATGGCATAATACCTTTTTGTAATTTGATTATTTCTTAAAACAATTGATTTTGAACGAGATTTTTTTCCATTAATATAGCCTAGGTATTCTTCAATTTCATCATTATTTACTGGGTTTCCAGGCAGAAATTTTGCTATTTTATTAATGTAAACGGAGTTGTTATTCATAATTGTTATAAATAGTCCTATTTTTTAGAATATTAAAAGGCAAAATTAACAGAATTTATCAATTTAGGGAGAATGAAACCAAATTATTTTAAAAAATAATATAAAGCAGATAAATTGCTCTATTTCAAGGTGTTTTGTGAGTAATACTCCATTTCTTTATTGAATTTTTTTCTCAAAATTAATGGAACTAATCGGGACAGAATAGCTATGAAAGGTGACATTAATAATATAGCAGTTGGAAGTGCAATTCCGAAAATACGAACTCTGGTTCTGCGTTCTTTACTACCTCGTCCGCCTTTTTTCGTAATGTATTTGGCATATAATGGAAAAAGTGCTCGCCCTCTTCCTTCCATCATGAGTAAATTGCTTTTGATATTGATAGCGCCCAGTTTATTGAGTTCTGTCTGCTGGGAATTATAGTTACCTAATTTTAGGTTTTTGGAGATTACGTCCCCAAATTTATAGGCCTCATCAAGATCTTTATCAGAAACACCATATTTCGGGAAAATGCCCATGAAATTTTCTTTTACTCCTTTTAAAACAAAAGCAAGTACCGTTATAATACTTGTTAAGTTTCCTGCTTTATCAACAAAAGTAATATTGCCAACTAGATTTGCTTTAAGACGTTTTAAGTGAATTTTAATTTTTTCCTGGCTTCCAAGCCACATATTTCGGCAAGCGATTATGGTAATTACATTTTTATTTTTCAGTAATTCTTCGGCCTCTTTTGTAAGTAAAAAAGAATTTATTGGTACACAGATCGACAAAAACCAAGGCTGGTAAGCAAGAATAATAAGATCATATTCTTCTTTGGAATCAATTGAAAATGGTTCTAATGCGATTGGTGTACCTTGTACGGTTTCCGGGAAAATATCGAAAAACTCCATATAGCTCCATGGGAAGGGGTAAGGGGTTGCTGGTTTTATGTGCAGATAGCTGATTGAGACGGTGTCATCTTTTTCCAAAGGAGCAAGTGTAGATTTTACAGCTTTATGAAGTTGACCGGTTTGTGTGTAATAGATTACGAGTACCTTTTTCATAGGTTGTAAAAGTAATAAAAAGAAAAAGCCGTTCCGCATATTTGCAAAACGACTTATCAGTATTTTTTATTGAGTTATTTATCTTCCTTTTGCTAAGCTCATTTCTTGGTCAAATAATATTGTCAAATTTAAAGAAGGCATTTTGACAGGTGTTACTTCTTTAAAAGCATCTCTCCACAAAATAGTCATTTCTACTTTTTGCATATCACCTGACTCAATAGGAATATCTTTCCAGGCAACTTTAAAATCATCTTCTGTTCCTTTATCAAAAAGCAAAGGTTTGTTATCGGAGTGGAAGTTAGCATATTCTTTACCATCGGGCATTTTTGCTGCTACTTTATTTGGTTCAAAAACTCCGATCTTATCTCCATTGTAACTTACTTTGAATTTTGCATCGGTTCTGGCAGTTTCTTTTTTGAACCCATCAATGGAAACAGAAAAGCCGCCAGTGTTAAATTCATTTGAATTTGGAGGAAGCTTAAAGTCGGGTGTCGTATTTCCTTTTGCATCGATTGAAACTTTATAAAAACCTTCCAGTAAAAATTCAAAATTTTCTGGAAGAATATATTTCGGGCCTTTGATATCAATTATTTTCCAGTCTTTGTCATTCGGGCGAATGACCAGCCATTTTTCAATTGGCTTTACTTTGTTGTCCTTGATCTGAAATTCACATTCGGAGGGTTTGAAAATTATATAATCATTTGTTTTATTGACAATACTGATTTTGAATTTCATTCCGATTTGAGTTGCAACTGCATCATCGATCGTAATCTTCACATACGCATTTTCAATGGTCTGATTTTTATAAAACGTTTTTTTGTATTTGATTTCTTTTTGAGCAGATGAAAATGTCACAAAACTAATGATCATTACAAATGATAAAACAAGTTTTTTCATAGCCTTTGATTTGTTATTAAATCTCAATTACAATACCAAAATTAGCATAATATTTTTCAGGAATACTAATATAATTAAAATTAAAAAGCAGAACAAATTACTCCGTTCTGCTTTCTAATGTTTTAATTTTTTTTATTTACC
>JAPLDC010000073.1 GCA_026391935.1 Bacteroidota bacterium
GACATGCAGGAATATTTTCTGATGCCAATGATCTGGCCGTGATGATGCAATTGTTTTTGAACCATGGAACCTATGGCGGCAAAAGATATATCGATTCGTCAACCGTTGCGGAGTTTACGAAATGCCAATATTGCAAAGAGAATCGCAGAGCGATCGGTTTTGATAAGCCGGAGATGAATCCCGATAAAGATAGTCCGGTTTGCAGCTGTGTTTCTTATTTAAGTTTCGGTCATACCGGATTTACAGGTACATTGGTATGGGCTGATCCGGAGAATCAATTGGTGTATATTTTTCTTTCTAACAGGGTTTATCCCGATGCTGATGAAAATAAATTGGCAAAGTCAGGTATCCGCACAAAGATCCAAGAAGTTATTTATGAGGCCGTGAAATAGGTTTACTTTCTACGTTATTTATTGCAAAACAAAAGCCTTTATCGCTTGTTATTAAAGTCGACAAACCGTAAATTTGCGCAATAAAACAGCGCTTATGAAAACTCAGGATATTTCTTCTCTTTTATTGGATTCAAATCTTTCCAAGGACTTAAAAAAAATTACAGAAAAAGTAATTTCAAATGAACGTATCTCTATTGAGGATGGTATTCTGTTGTATGAAAAGGGAGAGCTCGGATTCTTAGGAATATTAGCTAATTATGTCCGTGAAAATAAGAATGGAAACAATGTATATTTCAATCGGAATTTCCATATAGAGCCAACTAATATTTGTGTTTTCGACTGTAAGTTCTGTTCGTATTCCCGATTATTAAAAAATAAAGAAGACGGATGGGAATTATCCGAAGAAGATATTATTAAAATGGTGCGCAAGTATGATGGAAAACCTGTAACTGAAGTGCATATTGTTGGAGGAGTTCATCCTAAAATGGGGTTGATGTATTTTGCAAATCTTATAAAAAAAATAAAAGATATTCGTCCGGATCTTCATGTGAAAGCTTTTACTGCTGTGGAGTTAGAATACATGTGTAGAAAAGCAAATGTGAGTTACGAAGAAGGATTGCGAATCTTGAAAGAGCATGGACAAAATTCGTTGCCGGGTGGTGGTGCAGAAATTTTTGATGAAACGATCCGTAAAGAAATTTGTGAAGATAAATGTACATCAGCAGAATGGCTTGAAATTCACGAGACAGCGCATAAATTAGGAATGCCTTCCAATGCGACCATGTTATATGGTAATATAGAAAAGTTTGAACACCGTGTGGATCATATGAACCGATTACGTGAATTGCAGGATAAGACAAAAGGCTTCAATACTTTTATTCCTTTGAAGTTCCGTAATCAGGGAAATCAGATGAGTCATATTCCTGAAATTTCGGTGGTTGAAGATCTGCGTAATTATGCGATCTCTAGAATCTTTATGGATAACTTCGGACATATCAAAGCATATTGGCCGATGATAGGAAGGTCAACAGCACAACTTTCACTTGCTTTTGGTGTGGATGATATTGATGGTACTATTGACGATTCTACAAAAATATATACCATGGCAGGTTCGGAAGAACAGTCTCCGGCATTAACAACACAAGAATTGGTTGAATTGATTAAACAAGCGGGAAGAACACCGATTGAGCGCGATACACTTTATAATGTGATCACCGATTACAGTAATTATGATTTCAGCAAAGAAGAAGTAGTGATTTAATTCAAAGCTAACAGTTTTCTCTCCTTTTGACTTAAAGACATTTCTCTGGGTCGTCAGTTCGAGTGTTTTTCTTTTTCGAAAAATGTATCGAGAACGTGTGAGATACTTTTTAACTCAAAGGGTTTTATATAGTGATTACTTCTTGATACGCTCTCGGAGTTTATCCTGAGCAAAGCCGAAGGAGTCGAACTCGAAGTGATTGTGGTATTTATTTTGTTGCATCGTGTAATATTAGCATATCCAGCATTTGCAATGATTCTCCGTTTTCATTTGTAAAATCAAAATGCCATTTTATAGCAACATTGTTGTTTTCTTTAACAAGTTTTATGGCTGATATACTTACTTTGCAAAATACCTTCATATTTGCATAGATAGGTTTTAAAAATTTCCAACTATTTATTTCCAGTCCGGCTAAAACAGAATCTCCAAATAATGGGATCCATTTTGTTTTATAAAAAATGTTGAATATGTGGGGTCCGCTGGTAACAAGACCTTTAAAAATACTTTTTTCTGCAACTTCTTTGTTTGTGTGGAAATCGAGTGGGTCGAAAAATTCGGCAAAATCTATAATATCTTTTTCGGTTACAGAGACTGATTCGAAATCGAAAGTTGAATTTACGAATAGTTCTTTTATAAATATTTTTTCCATAATTAATTTTCTTGAGTCTAAATTGACTTAGTAAATTTACCTATTTATACTATGAGTAAGCTAATTTGGTTGTCAAGGTTAAGCATGAAGAGAATCATTATTTGAGATTGCTTCACCTGAATAAGTTATTCACTGGCATTTTGAACGAAACATTTTCAAACAAAAACGCTCCGTAAATTACGGAGCGTTTTTGTTTGATATGATCTCGGAGTAAATCCCCCTAGCCCCCTTTTCAAAGGGGGAATTAATTATGCTTTTAAAAATCCTAGTATTTTTTCAACGCTATCTTTCGCATCGCCATATAGCATTTCTGCGTTTGGTTTATAGAACAAAGGATTTTCTACACCTGCATAACCAACTGACATAGAACGTTTCATTATAATAACTTTTTCAGCTTTCCATGCTTCAATTACCGGCATACCATAAATCGGACTTGAAGGATCATCTTGTGCACCAGGGTTAACAACATCGTTTGCTCCAATTACCATTACCACATCCGTTTCTGGCAGGTCAGGGTTTATCTCATCCATCTCCATTACAATATCGTATGGTACATTCGCTTCTGCTAATAACACATTCATATGGCCTGGTAAACGCCCGGCTACAGGGTGAATTGCAAATCTTACTTTTTTACCTGCTTTTTGTAATGTTTGAACCATATCATAAATAGGGTATTGTGCTTTTGCAACAGCCATACCATAACCAGGAACAATAACTATCGATTTAGCTTCTTTCAAAAAATCAGCAACTTCTTCATGATTCATCGCAGTTACTTCTCCTTCCATTGCTGTCGCGTCTCCGCTAGCAGCAACTGCTCCAAAACCTCCAAGTATAACCGAGATGAATGATCTGTTCATTGCTTCACACATGATAATAGAAAGAATTGCACCCGAACTACCTACCAATGCTCCTGTTACAATAAGTAAATCGTTACCTAGCATAAAGCCTGCAGCTGATGCTGCCCAACCCGAATAAGAGTTTAACATTGAAACGACTACCGGCATATCTGCACCACCAATTGCCATTACCAGCATTACACCAATAAAACCCGCAAAAGCAGTCATGATGTATAAATACAGAAGTCCATTAGTACCTTCAGCCCCTGCAAATAGCACACCCAATACAATAGACGCAATAAGTAGAATAATATTAACAGCATGTCTTCCCGGATACAACAAAGGCTTACTCATGATTTTGCCTTCTAATTTACCCCAAGCAATAATAGAACCTGTAAATGTAATTGCTCCAATGAACACACCAATAAATACTTCAATTAAATGGATGTTGTGTTCTGCAGCAGGAAGTGCTTGCGTTTTAGGATCAAGGTAGGAACCATAACCAACCAGTACAGCTGCTAATCCAACAAAGCTATGGAGGATAGCGACTAATTGGGGCATGGAAGTCATCTCCACTTTTCGAGCAAGCAATATACCGATTACAGATGCAATTGCAATCGCCATAATAATATACACTTGACCATGTACGCCTTGTCCGAGCACAGTTGCGAGTATAGCGATAGCCATACCTACAATACCATAAAATACTCCGCGCTTTGCTGATTCCTGTGAGGATAAACCTCCTAAACTTAATATAAACAGTATACTTGCAAAAACATATGCTGCTGTTTGAATTCCTATTGTCATAAATTTCTTATTTTTTAAACATTTTCAACATACGGTGAGTTACTACAAACCCTCCTACAATATTAATACTGGCAACTAAAATAGCTACAAAAGCTATGATAGTCATTGGACTCGATATATCATCAGTTGTTTGTAATAAACCTCCAACGATAATAATACCACTAATTGCGTTGGTAACAGCCATTAAAGGAGTATGCAGGGAATGAGATACATTCCAGATAACTTGCCAACCAATAAACACAGCTAATACAAAAACTGTAAAATGTTGCATAAATGCACTTGGTGCAAATTGTCCTAGCATTAATAAAAACATACCAATAACGCTCAATTTGATGATCATTGATGTCGCTTCTTTCTTATTTTTTCTAGCTGAAACAACTTTTGGATCTTCCACTACAACTTCAGCAGCCTTTGGCTTAGCCGGACTAACAGGAAGTGGTGCCGGTGGCCAATTAATTTTACCATTATACGTTACCATTGCTCTTGAAACAACAGCATCCTCCATATCAATTTTCCATTTTTCTGCTTTACCCATATCATCTAATAAATGACATAAGTTATTACCATATAATTGCGAAGCTTGTGCAGGTAGCTGATTTAATTTTCCAATAATAGTAACTCCATTATCAGTTGTATAAACTTCTCCGTTTTTCGTTAATTCACAATTTCCACCTGATGAAGCGGCTAAATCTACAATTACTGATCCCGGCTTCATAACAGCTACATGATCCGCTAAAATTAATTTAGGAGCTGGTCTGCCAGGAATTTGAGCCGTGGTAATAATAATATCTACTTCAGCAGCTTGCGCTTTAAACAAAGCCATTTCAGCGTCAATAAATGCTTTACTCATTTCTTTTGAGTAACCCGAAGCAGTTGCTCCATCTTCTTCTATTTCTACAGTTAAAAATTGCGCACCCATCGATTCGATTTGTTCTGCAACTTCTTTTCGTGTATCAAAAGCTCTGACAATTGCTCCTAATGAATTGGCAGCACCGATAGAAGCCAATCCTGCAACACCTGCACCTATTACTAAAACTTTGGCAGGCTCAACTTTACCTGCTGCTGTAATTTGCCCGTTGAGGAATCTTCCAAAATGGTAGGAGCCTTCTATAACGGCTCTATATCCTGCAATGTTTGCCATCGATGACAATACATCCATTTTTTGTGCTCTGGAAATACGAGGTATTGCATCCATAGCAACTGCATTCACTTTTTTATCGGCTAATTTTTGAAGTAAGGGTTGATTTTGTGCCGGCCACAAATAACTCAACATTACCAAACCTTCTCTCATTAGATCAACTTCTTCAAGTGAAGGCTCTTTTACCTTTAATACAATGTCTGAATTACCATATATTTCGCCTGCTGTAGCAACTATTTTTGCTCCAGCTTCTTCAAAATCTTTATCAGAAAAATTTGCTTTTATCCCTGCATTGTGCTGAATATAAATTTCAAATCCTTGCTTTTGCAATCGTTTGACCGTTTTTGGAGTTGCAGCAACTCTTAACTCATTTGGAAAAATTTCCGATGGAACGCCTACCTTCATAATTAAACAATATTACGTTTACTTGTTTTTTAAGAACAAAATTTTGAGTCCCGAAAGTAACAAAATAATATTAACTAGCAAAAAAAATAGTCATTACATATCGCTGATTCCTTTATTGTGCCTTCGTTCTTAGCGTTGAGGTATATTCAAATTGTATGACTTATCTCATTTTATTGGCAATATTTGGATAATCAGTAATAATTCCATCTGCACCCATTCGAATAATCTGCTTTATTTCTTTTTCAGAATCTACAGTCCAAACGATTATTTTACACCCGAAATGATGAGCTTGTGTAATAGTGTTTTTTTTGCAAATCTTTAAAGCCGGATTATAGTAATTTGGTGTAAAACCTAATTTTTTAATATTGAAATTAACAGATCTGAAATTTGCTACGAGCAATCCTATTTTTAGTTGATCATTCAACTGGTGAATCGCTTTTAAACTTCTTACATCGAAACTTTGAATGAGGATACGGTCGTTAATAGAGTATTTTTTAATAACATTATAAACTATTGATGTAGTTGTTGTCGGTTCAAAATGGTATTTTCCATCTCCCAGGGGATTGCTTTTTATTTCGATATTATAGTGAATAGGAGCAAGATTGTTTTCTTTGCAAAATAATTCCATGCACTCTATTACTTCAGTCAGTAAAGGTTTGTATTCAGCAATTTTAGTTTGTTGAGGAAATTTTTTATTACCTCGTTTACCACAGTCGTATTTTTTTATTTCAGAATAATTGAGCCGGTGTAAGTTCCCTTGCTTTATTTTTTTTACTGC
>JAPLDC010000170.1 GCA_026391935.1 Bacteroidota bacterium
TTATTTTTCAATAAACCAATATTCTAAATAATTGAAAGTGAAAAAATAATTTAAATCATTGAAAACTACGAAAGACAATTTATTGAATGATTATAATCAATAAAAAATAAAAACAAAATCATTTGAATTACATACTCACCAAAATACTTTTGTTAAATAATAATAACGTAAAAATCTAAATAACATGTCACGATTAGTAAGAAACCGAGCTATGCTTCCCTCACTGGCAAGCGACTTATTAGATACAGGAAGATTTTTCCCAAGTATGCTTGATGAAGAGCTGTTTGATATTTCGGGAGGAGCGTTAATGATTCCTGATGCAAACATTGTAGAGAAAGAAAAGAATTTCAAGATCGAACTTGCAGCTCCTGGACTTGAAAGAAAAGACTTCAAAGTTGAGGTTAACGATGGTATCCTCACTATTTCAGGTGAAAAAGAGGAAGAAAAAAAGGAAGAAAGTAAGAATTACAGAAGAAGAGAATTTTCATATAATTCTTTCAGACGCTCTTTTACATTACCTGAAAATTGCATCTCTGACAAAATTGATGCAAAGTATGAAAATGGAATTTTAAGAGTATTGATTCCAAAGAAAGAAGTAACAATTTCAAAACCTACTAAAGAAATTAAAGTTTCTTAAAAAAAGTAATTGAAATTGAAAAATCCCTGCCCCGTAAGGCAGGTTTTTTTATGCAGATTAATTAATTTAAAAGAGAAATCTTATAAATATAATTTTTCAGAAAATCAAAAAAGTTAGTCTTCGAAGCTTATCGAAATAATCATTTCTCACAAATTATTAAATTCACTATGGTCTAATAATAGGTTTGATCTCAGGAAGAATCGTTGGTTTAATATCAGGTAAAACTTTCTCCGGTCTGTTTTTATTCGGTATAGGATAAAGCTCCGGAGCAGTAACTGGAGTAACAGGAATCTGAGGAGAAGGATTTATTTCCGGTTTTTTATGTTTATTTCTCTGTTCCATTTTTGTCAATTTAAAAAAGATATGAAATTACATTGCCCTTTTATAGATCCCTATCAATTCACCAAAAGCAATTACATGAAGACTCATTGTTTTTTCCAACTCAATTTTACTTGCGCCTTCCTTTAAATCAATTAGCTCATTTAATGCATATACCTTAAAATGATAATGGTGGGAGCCTGAAGGTGGACAAGGACCACAGTAATGAAATTTTTTAAAATCATTTAATCCCTCAATGCCAAAAGAAGAGTGTTCTTTAATTTTTTCTACGGGAGGAATATTCCAAACAATCCAATGAACACATGCCCTTATTGGAGCATCACTATCTTCCATGATAACCGCAATGCTTTTTGTATCAGGAGGAAGATTTATAATCTCAAGAGGTGGATTCACATTTTCACCGTCACACGTATTTTTAGTAGGAATATAACCTCGCTCAGGAAAAGCATCACTGCGAACATTAAGCGTTTTCACTTCTTCAGAATAATGTAGTTGTGACTTTATCATCTTTTTAAAAATTAATTTATTGTGCTATCCAGCCACCATCAACCGCAATTGCATCACCAGTTATAAAAGAAGCTGATTCTGAACAAAGAAATATTACTGCATTAGCTACATCTTCAGGCTCGCCTAATCTTCCGATCGGTTCCATATCAGCAAATTGTTTTTCTGCCTCTTTTTTCTTCCCGGTAAGCCTATCGAGCATAGGTGTTTTTATCACTCCCGGACAAACCGCATTTACCCGGATATTTTGTTTTGCAAATTCTAAAGCTGCAGTTTTTGTTAACCCAATTATTCCGTGCTTGCTTGCTACATAAGCCGGCATACCTTTAAAACCAACAAGTCCGGCAATAGATGCAGTATTAATAA
>JAPLDC010000347.1 GCA_026391935.1 Bacteroidota bacterium
GATTTAAAGAGGAGGATAAAACGATTTCATTGTTCTTATTATTCGCATTTGCAAAGAAATTGCAAGCTTCGAATAATCCTACAAAAAGCAAAAAAACAAAAAGGATGAGTGCTGTTTTCTTCATTTATGACAACAAAGTTAGTGAATATAATATTCTTGCTTATTTTTGTCATATATGCAGAATAAATCCTCTAAAATTTTAATGATTAGGCCTGTTCGTTTTGGTTTCAATGCTCAAACAGCGCAAAGTAATTCGTTTCAACAAAATATTGATAAAGAAAATGTCGAGGCTATTCAATCCAAAGCCTTGGAGGAGTTTTATGCTTTTTCTGACATGTTGATCCTGAATGGAATAGATGTCATTTTTTATGAGGATACAGTTCTTCCTCATACACCAGATTCCATTTTCCCAAACAACTGGATCTCTTTTCATGAAAACAATGAATTAGTTTTATATCCTATGCTAGCGGAAAACAGAAGATTGGAAAGACGCGAAGATATCATCAATATTTCTCCTCGAACAGATATCTTGCTCTTTGAACAACTTTGTAAACAGCTGAATTTTGAAAGTGTTTCTTTTAAAGCGATTGATAAAAACGGAGCGGATATTTACCATACCAATGTTTTAATGTGCGTAGGAAAAGGTTTTTCGGTACTTTGTGAAGATTGTATTCCTGACAAGAATGAGTTTAAAAAAGTTGTTGATTCGTTAAAAAAAAGCAGCCTTGATATTATTTCAATTTCCTTCGAACAAATGAATTCCTTTGCAGGAAATATGTATCAATTACAAAACTTTAAAGGAGAACCTTTTATTGTGATGAGTGAGCAAGCATTCAGATCATTAAAGAAAGAACAAATCATACAACTTCAACAGTATGGTAAATTATTACATAGTCCGCTCAATACTATTGAGAAATATGGTGGTGGCAGTGCACGATGCATGATCGCGGAAATAAGATAGTTTAAAGAAAGGTATTTGAAAGTTTGGAAATAAAAAATGTAAAAGGGTATCACAATTTTCATAAATTCGTTTTAATTCAAAATTCACAGACATGGCTTCATTTGATATTGTAAACAAAGTAGATGCTCAATTGCTTGATAATGCAATTAACGTAGCACGAAAGGAAATCATAAATCGTTTTGATTTTAACGGTTCTAAAACCGAAATAACCTTGGACAAAAAGGATATGTCGGTTCATATTACTACGGAAAATGAAATGAGAGTTAATTCAATTACAGATGTTATTCGTCAGCGAATGATCAAGCAACAGTTAAACCCTTTGTGTCTGGATTTTGAAAAGGATCATTACGCATCAGGTGTTATGGTAAAAAAAGACATTAAAGTAAAAGAAGGTATTGATAAAGATGTCGCACGAAAGATCATCAAGGACATAAAAGATTCTAAACTAAAGGTACAGGCGCAAATGATGGACGACCAAGTAAGGGTTACAGCCAAAAAGATCGACGACCTTCAAGCGGTTATAGCGTTAATGCGACAAGGGAGTTATGACCTACCTCTGCAGTTTGTGAATATGAAAGGATAATTAATTCAATCTGAAAAAGAAAAAGAAAACAGCGGCTGCCGCCTTTGTGTGATTTACATCTTTTGCATAACCTATGGTTGAATAGGACGCGTTTTGCAAGGTGCCGTCAGCTTTTATGTATCCGATTGTAGAATACGAGCTATTTTGAACCGTTCCATCACTTTTAATATATCCTA
Source organism: Bacteroidota bacterium (assembly GCA_026391935.1). GTDB lineage: Bacteria > Bacteroidota > Bacteroidia > 2-12-FULL-35-15 > 2-12-FULL-35-15 > 2-12-FULL-35-15. The sequence continues at coordinate 1,721 of JAPLDC010000347.1, forward strand.
TTGTTGAATAAGAACTGTTTTGAACCGTTCCGTCCTCTTTGATATAACCTACAGTTGAATAATTTTCGTTTTGAACCGTTCCGTCCCCTTTTACATATCCAACAGTTGAATAGGAACTATTTTGAATAGTTTGCG
>JAPLDC010000342.1 GCA_026391935.1 Bacteroidota bacterium
GGTGTACTATATAATAATCAAGGAGTTATGTATAATAAAATGGCTGATGAAATAATAGATAACGCTAAAAATAAAGCAGCAAATGATCTTGCAACGGCTGAATTTACAAAAGCCTTACCAATTTTAGAGAAAGCACTGGAAATGAATCCTAAAGACAGAAACACGATGTATGCCTTGAAGATGATCTATGCCAGAACGCAACAGCCGGATAAAGTAAAAGCAATGAACGACAGATTGAAGAACAACTAAGGCTTCCACCTAGTTGCTTATTCATAAAAGCGGGGAACAGAAATGTTTTCCGTTTTTTTTGTTTTAATGCCTCTAGGATGGAAGATTCAACACCTTATTTATTTATATTAATATCTGCTCAAAAGCACAAACCCTTTATATTAAAGGATAACAACTACTTAACATAATATTAATTATAAGACAACAGTATATTAACAACCTGATTTGTATACAGTGGAAATATTAAATGATCTCTTGAATTACAGGACTTATTTGATTCGATTCTTCATCATCCGATATGCTAGAAAATCTGTGGTTCAAACTTAAACTTAGTTTTCGTTTATATTCGTCCTGCAACCATTTCACATAATTCTCGGTGCTTTTGCAAATGCAATACGAATACTTTTTCATTCGGTATTCAATATCCTTTTCCAGAAGTTTTGCAAGCTCCATAGCTTCAAGCTTTCCAGGTAAAAATCTGGTGAACGAAAGATGTCGTGCCAATTCACATATGAATCCCATAGTCCGAAACGAGCAGCATTATTTCCAAGGTCTATAACCGAGAATGTTGATTTATTAGGCAAAATCCGGGAACCTCTACCAATCATTTGATGATATAAGGTCAGAGACTTTGTGGCCCTGTTGATAATGATTGTTTCTACAGTAGGTTCATCAAATCCGGTGGTAAGTATACCTACCGATGTCAATATCGCATCCGGCTTGTTTTTGAACCAGGTTAAAATATCTCTCCGTTCTTGTTCTGTATTTGTATTATCCAAATGCCTAATGTCATATCCGGCATTAGTGAATAACGTATAAACATGTCGGGAAGTATTGATGCCATTATTAAAGATCAGTGTTTTTTTTCCTTTTGACTGTTCTTCATATGCGCCAACCAATTTCTCCTGCATCAGATAATTGGTATATAACCTGTCGGATGAACTAACGGTATAATCACCATCGATACCAACTTTTAAAGAACCAAGATTAACATCATAATTATGCGTTGTCGCTTTTGATAAAAAACCTTTTTCAATGAGTTCAGCGATGGAATGGCCTACGATCAGCTCGTTGTAGGTCTCCTTCATCGGAAGTTTAATATTTGAACTTAAAGGGGTTGCTGTAACGCCTAATATTACGCTACTTTCTAGGAATTTAAAAAGTTTTTTAAAGGAGTTGTAATGTGCTTCATCGATAATAACAAGTCCGACTTTCTCTACTTCCAGTTTTTCATCCTGTAGTCTGTTGTTCAAAGTTTCAACCATCGCAACAAAACAAAAGTAATTTTCCTGATCCGGTAATGTTTTTACTTTACTGTCGATGATCTTATTTTCAACACCAAACTCATTAAGCATGTTAGAAGTTTGAGAACAAAGCTCAATACGATGCGTGAGGATCAACACTTTTTTCCCTGTTTCTTTGATGAAGCGTTTTGCGATCTCTGAGAAAATAACAGTTTTTCCACCACCTGTAGGAAGTTGATATAGTAAATTATATTTTTCGGTATGATTTCCAAGACGTTCGAATATGTTGTCTATGGCATCCAGCTGGTAGTCATAAAGCTTCTTCCCAATCTTCTTTTCTTCTATTTCAGCGGACTCTAATGTCATTTTTTTCTCGATTTCGAAATCTTGCAAAAATAGTCAATTGTTAGTCTGTATGGAAATTTATAGTGTTAAATAATAAATATTAACTTCTACGGATCTTTTGAATCGTGATTTTTAATTCACCTTCAATGGTTTTTAATCTCGCCATTTCCGAACTTGTCACTAAACTTATTGATAATCCTTTTTTACCTGCTCGACCTGTTCGTCCACTTCTGTGCGTATAATATTCTAACTGTTCTGGAAGTTGGTAGTGGATAACATATTGGAGATCATGAACATCAATTCCTCTTGCTGCCATATCTGTGGCAACTAAAATCTGAACCTTTTCATTTTTAAAAGCACGCATCACTTTTTCGCGGTCGCGCTGCTGCAGATCACCATGAATAGCCTCTGCCGAATGATTGCGCGCGATTAGTTGTTTTGCTAGTGATTGTGTGCCATCTTTTGTTTTACAAAAAATTATTCCTCTTCCTTTACCTTGTGTTCTTAAAAATTCAAGCAAAGTATTCAATTTATCTTTCGTATCAATGCATTGAACATATTGATGTTCAATGTCTCTGTTAACGATATTCTTTACATCAACTTCAACTTTATATGCATCATCATCCATATAGGTATGAATTATCTGAGTAAGCGTATCAGGATTGGTAGCAGAAAACAACCAAGTATATCGTTGACCATTTGTTTGTTCTAAAATGGTATCTATACTTGCTTTAAATCCCATGCTAAGCATTTCATCTGCCTCATCTAATACGATCGTTTTTACATCCGCTAAACTTATAGCCTTCCTTTCCAGCAGGTCAATCAATCTTCCCGGTGTTGAAACAACAATATGAGTGGGACGACTCAAATTACGTATTTGAATTTCGATAGGTTCACCACCATAAACGGCTTCAACAAAAATCCGTTCTGGATTATACCTAGCAACACGAAACAATTGTTTGGCTATCTGTTGTCCTAATTCACGCGTCGGGCAAAGAACCAATGCCTGAATTTTCGGATTGCTTGAATCAATTTTTTGCAAAAGAGGTAATCCGAAAGCCATTGTTTTTCCTGTTCCGGTTTGAGCCTGACCAATAAAGTCAAATCCTTCCTTCAATAGAAAGGGAATCGATTTCACTTGTATTTCTGTAGGGTCAAAAATATTGTTTTCAATAAGACCTTTTATTAAAGCATCTGATACACCTAATTCGGAAAAAGTTGACACTGTTTTTATTCGTTGATGAGGTGTAAAGATACTTGAATTATTAAGAAAGAAATTTAAAGTATTGGATAAGAAAGTAAAATAAGTGAAATCTTCATCTATTATTCATAACCTTTATCTTATGCTACAATTGAAGTCTGAGCGGAATCTAAGACATTCTTTAATATACATCCCATATTTTGTATATTTACATTTCATTATAAAAATATAAAATAGTAAAGCCCCCCAAGCAAATGAAATCAGTTAAACTTTTTATTACAGCTTTATGTATCCTTACAATAGTAAGCATAACAAATGCACAACAATTTATCAGAAAACAACCTGGCAAAAAATTAACGTTTGTTGAGATGCAGCGTCAATTTGATCAGTTTGCAAAAACACATGATTTAAAGACGACAAAGCACTGGAAATATTATAAACGTTGGGAAAACGACATGCAGTATAAAACGGATGGGCATGGTGAACTTGCGGATCCAGCAATATATATTGATGAAGCCGTAAAAGCAGCAAATAATAAAAATTCGGTACCTCCCTCCTCTTCATTTTCAGCTGCCGCATGGTCGCCATTTGGTCCATATACTTTGCCCGGAAACCTTACAGGGTACATGCAAAATGGTATTGGCCGAATAAATTGTATTGCCTTCCACCCTACACTTCCAGGTACATATTATGTTGGTGTTGCTCAAGGCGGATTATGGAAAACAACTAATGACGGCTTAACATGGACGCCATTAACAGATAATTTGCCGATCGACAGGATCAGCGATATTGTGATCGATCCTTCAAATACCAACATTATGTATATTTCTGTTTGTGATTTTGAATA
>JAPLDC010000295.1 GCA_026391935.1 Bacteroidota bacterium
TGGTATAGGTGAATGACCATGGTTGTGTGCCGGTAAAATGAATAGGAATTTCTGTTGAATCACCATTGCAAATTTTAACACTGCTACTGGTAATATTTGATGTAGGCAAGGAAAAATTGATCTTATAAATTTCAAGAGCGCCATTATTCATGGAAGTCATCCAAATACTATCTTTTGAATTTATTGCTATGTCGAGCGGAATATTCAGCTTACCCAATTCTCCTCCCCAAACACCAAACTTGGAAATAAAAATGCCATTTTCAGTGAATACACTTACATTTCCTTGAAATGGATCAGGAACATAAATATTCCCGCATCTGTCAACCGATAACCCTTGGATTCTGTAAAACTTTCCATTCGCACTTCCATTAAGACCAAAACTGCCGATCAAATTCCCTGCTAAACCATACATCCATACTTTTTCAACAACAATACCATAATCGTTTTCTAAGCCACCATGTTCAGTAATAAGAACCCTGTTGTTTTTCGGGTTATAAGCAATACCAACAGGATAAAACAAATTAGTGCTTCCTATTGTTCGTATTAAATTCCCGGATTCATCAATTACAATTACCTGTTTTAGTTTACTGTCAACAATGTATAGGTTTCCATCAGGACAGCACATCATATCAGATGGAAATTGTGTCCCTGTATAAATAACGACGGAGCTCCCATCGGGATTGATTTTCAAAATATTTCCTGTTTCACCATCACCAATAAATATCTTATCTTCAGCATTGATAGCAATTGAAATAGGAGATGCTGAAGGTGAAATTGCATCCAAGTAATTTCCATAAGCATCATATTTGCTGATAAGTTTCTGCTTGGCATCAGTAACATATACCTTGTCTGTTTTGTCAAAAGCGATACGGACAGGTGTTTTCAAATTTTGAGTTACGCTAGATAAATATGTTGGGTTTTGAGCAAAGCTATTGCCAACATTAACAAGCGTTATCAGAAAAAAGAAACTAAAGAGCTTATTTAATAGTTTCATCGTGGATATAAATTATGTGAGTATTTAGAGTAAAAGACACAGTCAAATTTCGAGAATAAGCTTTGATTTTCACATGACGGAAATCAATTAAATTTATACTTTAGCGCAGATAAAAAAGAGGTCTGTTTTGCACATTAGCTATTGTTTTTATATTTTTTTGCAATTGGAATTCATGAAATAACTATATACTTTATGGCCAGGTAAATAGTTTTAAAAATCTAATCCAATAATATAAATACAAAAACCCTCTGTATTTCAACAACTTTTCTAAGTAGATTCATTTAAGTTTGTAATACATTTATAGTCGTTTAATTGTGAAAGGATATATGAAATATATCACAAGAACCGTTTGGACCTTATCCCTTGTAAGTTTATTCACGGACACAGCCAGTGAAATGCTTTATCCGGTCATGCCTATTTATTTAAAAACGATAGGGTTTTCAGTAATATTCATTGGAATTTTAGAAGGGATAGCTGAGGCAACAGCCGGATTAAGCAAAGGATATTTTGGAAAACTGTCAGATAATACAGGAAAAAGAGTTCCGTTTGTACAATTTGGATATGCCCTAAGTGCGGTCTCTAAACCTTTGATGGTAATGTTTGCATACCCTTTATGGATTTTCTTTTCAAGATCATTAGATA
>JAPLDC010000094.1 GCA_026391935.1 Bacteroidota bacterium
ACCGGAAGAAACACTTCACCAACAGCCATTTTTGCAGCTGTCTTAATTTCCCGTTTTCCATTTTCGTAAAGCCGGTGCGTATTCTCGATCACAACGATAGCATCATCCACTACAATACCCAAAGCGAGTAAAAATGCAAACAGCACGATCATATTCATAGTATAACTAAAGCCAAAAAAACCACCAAGGATTGGCATGAACATAAATGCGATGAACATGGAAAGGGGCACAGATGCTGCAACAAACAAGGCATTGGTAACACCCATAAAAAACATCAGGATAAATGTTACGAGCACAAAACCAATGATGATAGTATTGATAAGATCATGTAAGGTGCTCCGTGTTTTTTCACTCTGATCACCTGTTACAGTAATTTTAAGATCTTTCGGAAAATTCTTTTCCTGCATATCTTTTATCAATGCATTTATTTTATCTGATGCTTCAATTAAATTTTCACCGGAGCGTTTCACAATATTAAGTGTGATAACATTTACTCCACCTAAACGTGCATAGCTTTCCTGTTCCTTATTCCCGTCAACCACTTCGGCAAAATCCTTTAAATAAAGTTTTGCACCCGACTGAGAATTTATCACCAAATTTTTTATTTCTTCAACAGTTTTAAATTCCGCCTTGATGGTAAGATTCCGTTTCATGCCGTCAATAGGAACAAGACCTCCTGAAATATTCATATTCTCCGATTTCAAAGCACGACCAATATCTCCAAGCGACAAATTTGCCGCTTGCAATTTATACATATCCACATTGACCTGTATCTCCCGCTCAAGGTCGCCAACCATCAATACTTTGGTTATCTCCTTCATGGATTCGATACGGTCTTTTAAGGCATCAGAATAATGTTTTAATTTATTCAGATCCATGTCACCGGCAATATTCACATACATGATCGGAATATCTGAAAGACTTATTTCCATCACATTGGGTTGTGCAGTAAGATCCTTTGGAAGATCTTTTGCTGCTTTATCAACAGCATCTTTTACCTTTTGTTTTGCATCTGCAATATTCACATCCGTACTAAACTCAACCGTAATGATAGACACATCCTGAATAGAGGAAGAATTCAATTTCTTGATCCCTGCAATTCCCTTCAGTTGTTTCTCAAGAGGTTTGGTAACAATATTTTCAATATTTGTTGGGGAGTTTCCCTGATAAACTGTATTGATATATATTGTAGGAATAATAATATCCGGAAAACTTTCTTTCGGCAAACTATTATAGGAACTCAATCCTAAGATCACGATAATAATCGTAAGCACATAAATACTTATTTTATTATCAATTGCCCAACTTGATGGTTTAAATTCTTTGAAGCTCATATTCTTATTTTTTATCCCTTAGGCACAAAGGCGCAAAGAGATTTTTATTTCATTAATTGTTTAATTCCAAAACATCATTTATAGTCAATATGAACGGATCAACTATTTCTTATAAACTATTTCATCCCCTTCATTCACTACATCATAACCGGCAGTAACAAGCATATCACCTTCTTTAAGACCGGTTAATACTTCCACTTTTCCACTGTATTCTTTACCTAAAGTCACGATCTGCTTTTTCGCTTTTTTCCCGTCAGCAACATAAACGAACGACGCGCTTGTTTCATCTTTCAAAATTGTTTTTACAGGAATAATTATTATCGGTCCGGCTGATTGATAATCATTGATATTCAATCGCGCTACCATATTCGGATGATATTCTTTTTGGTTGTCGAGTAATACTTCCACCGTAAATGAACGTGTACTAGGATTTATTGCCCTTGCAACATAATTTACTTTTGCAAGAATGGAATCCTGCATATCAGGAAAACGAACGATCACTTCACTGCCTTTTTTAATTTTTGACGCGTAACTTTCAGCCACATCTGCCTTTACTTTTAAATTTGAAAAGTTAATTACACGGATGGAGGGCATTCCTGGAGCAGCAAGCATCCCAATTTTTGTATCAACAGCATCAATGGTTCCGCTGATTGGAGAAATTATTTTTGTCATTAACAACTGTTGTTGCAATGAAGCCATTTTTTTCTCCATGCTTTCTTTATTTGTTTTTGCCTGCAAGAACTGAACTTCAGTTCCAATTTTTTGATCCCACAAATTCTTTTGTTTTTCATAGATCTGATTTATCAGATCAGTATTCACCTGAAGGTCGGCAATGCTTTGATTGATAGCACGGGCATCTGTTTCAGCAAGGACTTGCCCCTTGGCAACTTCATCACCAACTGCTACATTTATCTTTACAACTGTTCCCGGCATCTCAGAACTTACATTCACATTTTCATCCGCATCAACACGGCCTTGTATATCAATATAATTTTTAAATATCTCGGCTTTTAAGGACTGAACAGAAATTGCGATGCCACTCGGAATTGTATCTTTCCCTTCATTCATAGAAGCTTCAAGAGTTGCAATTTTTGCTTTTAATTCAAGCTCCTGCTTTTTTAATTTTTCGAGTTCTTCCTTTTTATTATCACTTGAATTACACGCTAAAATTGAAATTGCAAGAGTTGATATAAATATTACTTTTTTCATAGGATTGTATAATTGAATTTCTTTTTTCTTATTTTAAATTTCCGTTGGCCTTATCAAAATCTATCTTAGCAACCAGTGCATCGAACAAGGCGTTGAAATAATTTGTTTGTGCTTCCTTCAAACTTGTCTCGGCTGTGATCAATTCGATATTTGAACCAACACCTTGCTCGTATTTTAATTTTGAAACGCGAACAACATCTTCCGCAATCGTGATATTTTTCTTTTGATTTTCTAATGAGGAAGAAGCGTTTTGTAAAATTGTTGAAGCTGATGCAACTTCCAGATCAATCGATTTTTTAATAAAATCAATATTATTCTCTGCCTTCAGTAAAGATAATTTTGCTTGTTGATTTCGCGCATGGCGCTGCAATCCAGTAAAAATAGGCATTGTAACCTTTGCACCTACAACGCTAGTAGGGAACCATTTTTTATCGGTATCAAAAATGTCGAACTCGTTTCGTTGTGCTGCGCCACTTAAACTTCCATAAGCAAATGCGGTTGGCAAATAAGAAAGTCGCTGACGTTTTAACTCCAATTTGGCCAGTTTAAATTGTGTCTGAAACAAACCGTATTCAACACGTTTTTCATAATCAAATTTTTGAGCAGATGCAGTGTTTGAAACATCCAATTTTACATCTTCCAATTTATCTGTCAAGGTAAGGTTTGCGTTGATGTCCATCCCCATTTGATACTTCAATAAGTATGTGCCTAATTTTAATAATCGCTGATATTTTTCTTGTTCAACCAACAGATTGTTATAAGTAACTGTTAATCTATCAAAATCAATCTTTTCAACAAAACCGTTATCCAACAATGATTTAGTATTGGAAAGTGTTTGCTTTACACGCTCAACGGTTGCATCAATTAATTTTGTTCTTTCTTCATTTACAAGAACAGTGAAATACGCTTTCGCTACAGTCGCAGAGGTTTCAATTTTTGTCCGTTGTGTTGATTTGGAAGAAATTTCAACATATACTTTTGAAGCTTTTAGACCTAAAAAATAATCGCCACTAAAAAGCAATTGAGAGGCATCCAAACCTGCTGTTGCATTATATTTTGTTCCAAACTTAACAGCAGCAAAAGATCCCGGAGGTCCACCAAAAATTTCTGCAGGGATCAACGAAGTGGGAATTTCAATAAACTCCCGGAGATCAAAACTGCCGTTGATCTGCGGCAATCCCAAACCGGTAATTTCATTTACTTTTTTCTGTGCGATCTGTTCATCGATCATCGCATTTTTTACATCCTTTTGATTCTGCAAAGCAAAATCAATTGCCTGTTGCAGCGAGAATGAGAAGGATATACTGTCTTTTGTTTGTGCAAAAGAACCGAGTGTGATCCATCCTGTTCCTAATAATAGAATTAATTTTTTCATACTTTTTCTTATTCGTCTTCGCTAACTTGTTTGTATTTATTGATCAATTTATGCCCTTTTAATGTGCAAATACCATGTAAAAAATGGTCTATCATCACTATTTGCACTTCTAACATTTTGAATTTATCAGGAGGGAAAATTTCTGAATTAAGTCCCATTTCAACTTCTTCGATGCGAAGCCGGGCCAATATTTTAGCATTCAGATCGGAACGCACCAATCCTTCTTTCACACCCCGCTCAATTGAATTCTCTACCATTTGAGCCATGCACTCCTGTTTGAACAACTTAAATTGGATCCATGCATTCGGATGATATTTCTGCAGATCATAAAAAATATTGGGATTTATTTTTGAAAACATTATTCCTATATGTTTCATTGTATTGAACACTTCGACAATGACATTTTCCGAATCATCCTGAATTTTTTTGATGTCACATTCATCATGCTTCAATTTTTCACGCATTAATGTTTCTACTAATTCGTTTTTATCACTAAAAAATTGATAAATAGTTTTTTTAGAAATTGCTAAATGCTTGGCAATATCATCCATCGTAATGCTCTTTATTCCATATTTAAAGAACAGCTCTTCGGCACCTAACAATATTCGGTCTTTTGTTTCCATCACTGTTTTTTTTAAAATCCGCTGCAAAACTATGGAAACATTTTTTATTCCCAAAGTTTCCGTAATAATATTTTTTCAAAAATTCGCTAATACTCTAATAATCAGACATAAAATGGAAACATTTTTTAAAATAAAAGTTTCCAGATACTGATTACTTCAATATTTTAGGTGACACAAGTCATGTTTTTTGATAAAAAAGGTTTATTTTTGTTTGGCAAAATTTAGAATTGTTTCGGCAAGTTCTCGTTGAACTTGGAAATATTTTTAGAATTAAAATCTAATTTTTATTATTCCATAAAATCGATTTTAAAAAATTTATATAACTATTTTTTCTACAAAATTAAAATCATGAAAAAAATCTTACTCACTTCTATCGCCCTCTTAGGCTGTTTATTTTTGATGAACGCACAAGATCTTTGGACGCCCGTAATCGCTGGCGGACTTGGTCACGAGTACAATAGGGCTGTTACATCCACAATCGTTTTTAACGGAAAAATATACGCAGGAACTGGGAACGACAGCGCATACGTCTATTCTTCTACTACTGGGGATCCGGGGACATGGCAAAAAACTTTCGAAGACCCTGGTTATGTTAATATTGATGCAATGGCAAAAACCGCTGAAGGGTCCGGCAGGCTTTATTTAGCGGAATATACTTATCAAACTCCGGTTCTAAGTCAACGAGTTTTGAAATCTACGGATGGAATTAATTGGTTGCCCTATTATAATTCAGCCTATAACAGGATAAAACATATTATTGCATTTAATGGAACAGGCACTGTAGACTCAACATACATTGTTGTAGAAGGCCCCGGCGGAGACTTTGTCTTAAAATCTTCTTACGATAGCAATGATCCAGATAACCTTTCCGGCACATGGGATACAGTAATAGATTTTAATTCTTCTTTTTTATACGAGCATATTAACTGTATTTCGGAATGCAATAACAAACTTTTTATCGGAACATCTCATAGTAGGATATTTAGCTCTGCAGATGGAACAACATGGACAGAAAACACAAACGCCGGTATAGGTTTTTCTAATCCCAACAACTATCAAATAACAGCCATCGGTTCATTGGGAGGATATATTTATGCGGGAACACAAAACTATATTGATGGTGCTCAAATATGGCGATCCAACGATGAGATCACCTGGGATTCCGTGATGCAATTTTCTTCTGTGGAACAAAATGTTACTGCTTTAAATACCATTGGATCCAATTTATGGGTTACAACCTATACATGGGGGCCTCAAGGGGAAAAAATTTATAAATCTGCAAACGGAACAACTTATGTAAATTCTAACAACAACGGATTTGGTTATGACAATAATGGAACATATGGAAATATAATTGCTTTTGGAAATAACATTTATTCTTCGAGTGAAAATTATTTTCCAGGCTTTATTGCATCTGGAATTGGCACTCAAAATAATGGCGGACAAATATGGAGGTTGTGTAATGCTGCTCCAATTCAAGTTACTGTTTCTCCTTCTACAAATACTTATTGTGGAGGTTTAAGTTCTCCTCCACCATTCACTGCATCTTCAGGATTCTCTACTTATATGTGGGACAATTTTGCTCCCGGAGCCAGCAACCTACAAGGTTTCCCCGATGCCGGTCAACATTTTTTATGTGCCGTTGATGTTAATGGCTGTTCTTCATTTGATACAGTAACGGTGTCTATACTGGCAACTCCATATTCTTATATCTCCAGTCCGGAAATGAATCCTGCAATAATTTGTAAAGGAGATATATTGAATATAAATTCTTCCAGTAATTCAGGTATGAGAAATAACTTACCTCCATTTTCTAGTACAAATTCTGTTGCGATAACAGATGCTTCATTATCTACGGACAGCATAATTGTATCAGGTGTTTCCGAAGAAGGTGTTTTCGCTAATTTAGTGAGTATAACCATTGACAGTTTATATCATACTGAAGACGGTGATCTGTATATTACACTTTTTTCTCCTAGCGGATCATATTTAAATTTAGCCGTTTATAATGGGACAGGAACACAAAATTACATAGGAACAGTGTTTACACCAACCGCATCCAATTGGATCGGTTCAGGAGTAGGTCCTTTTACCGGTAGCTATATTCCTTACGATCCGTTTTCTAATTTATATGGTTATACAAATGGTACCTGGAAATTACAAGTTTATGATAACAATAACTTGAATCAAGGTTTCTTAAAAGGCTGGTCCCTAAATTTTTCTGTGACTGATACCAATATGACCTATTCCTGGTTGCCAACTGCAGGATTATCTTCAGCAACAACTGCAAACACTATCGCTTCACCACCTGCTACAATTACCTACTCAGTAACAATTACAAATTCATTAGGTTGCTCTACAAAGGACTCTTTAGAGGTTGAAATACCGGCACTTACTATCACTCCTGCCGCTGCCACAGTTTGTTACGGAAGCAGTGCAACTTTATCTGCCACTGGCGGAACAACTTATTTCTGGACGCCTGCCACCTCTTTATCTACAACAACGGGTGCAAACGTAGTTTCCAACGCAACAGCGGATATCATGTATTATGTTGCAGATACTGTTTATGGATGTCCTCTTTCCGATTCGGTTTTTGTAACTGCAAATCCTCTACTATCGGTAACGGCAAGTTTACCGCAAACTATTTGTTATGCAACTTCGGCTGCACTATCTGCAACTGCTACTGGCGGAACACCTGGATATACATACGGATGGGATGATGCATCTTCAATTGTGAACGGACAAAATATCAGTGTTACTCCTTTAACAGGAACCTCCTATACACTAACTGCTACAGATGCAAACGGTTGTACAGCCTATGACAATACCTCTGTTTCAATTCTCCCAAGTACGAATGTAACGGGACACGTAAGTTATTCAGGTGGAAGTGTAACAGCAGGGAATGTAGTCGCTTTCAAATATATTCCAACCTATACACATTTTGATACTGTGCAAGTTGCTCCTTTGGATGCAAGTGGTAATTTCCTGTTTTCTGCTTTGAACAGCTCTGACTATATTTTAAAAGTTTTTGCTGATACACTTGCCTACCCAACGTTACTTCCTACCTATTATGGAAACAAATGGGCTTGGGATTCTGCAACTATCTTCACGCATGGTTGCAGTGTTATCGACAACGCCAATATTGTGATGATCGAACAAATTGGCAGCGGTACAGGAACAGGAATGTTGACTGGAACTATTTATGAAGGTATTGGTTTCGGATCTCATTTAATGGCAGGTGAAGTGAGAGCACCAGGTGAACCAATCCCAGGAATTGATGTAAAACTTGGTAAAAATCCCGGTGGAGCAATGGTTACAAGCGGAACAACAGATCCTGCAGGAGTATATACTTTTACAGGAATAGATCTGAATGCTCCAGGTGAACATTATACTGTTTATGTTGATATTCCTGGATTAGGAAGAGACTCTTCTTATAACGTTACAATGACTGCAACAACAAATCAATTTTATTATTTGGATTATTTAGTTGATTCAACAACTATCTATATTATTCCAAATTCAGGTGTTGGAATCAACAGTCCGGGGGTTGTTACTTTAGAAGAAAATAAATTTAAAGTATTCCCAAATCCTTCAAAAGGAAATAGCACCATTGAATATACTATCAATTCAACATCAACTGTTTCTTTGAGTATCTATAACGTTCTCGGAGTGAAAGTTTCGGAGCTGGTAAATTCTCAACAAGATATTGGGGGATACAAATATTCGATCAACGAAAAAGAAAATAAACTAAAAGCAGGTGTTTACTTTATTACACTGAACATAAATAATATTTCGAATACGACTCGTTTAGTGATTATTGATTAATAGTAATTGAACGAATCAAAAAGCCACTTAGCATTGATAAGTGGCTTTTTGATTTTAATACATTGCCATCCGCTAAATTTTTCGTTTTTTTGTACTCTTAAATAATATATGATATCATGGAAAGCAATGGAAGAACAAAAGTAAAAGAGCTGTTAAATTCAACAGCATATGGAAGCGATGTTATTGTAAAGGGTTGGGTGCGTACTTTCCGAAATGACCGATTTATCGCGATCAATGACGGTTCAACAATAAACAACATTCAGGCGGTTGTTGATTTTGAAAATACTGATGCAAGCTTACTAAAACGACTAACAACAGGAGCTGCAATAAGTGTAACGGGTAAACTAATTGAATCGCAAGGAGCAGGACAAAAAGTAGAAATCCAAGTAAAGCAACTTGAAATATTAGGAGATAGTGATGCCGAAAAATTTCCGCTTCAACCAAAAAAACACAGCCTTGAATTCCTGCGTGAAATAGGACATTTACGTTTCCGTACTAATACTTTCAATGCAGTGTTTAAAGTACGACATGCCTTAGCTTTTGCAATTCATCAATTCTTCAATGACCGGGGATTTGTTTACATGCATACACCTATCATAACAACTTCGGATGCAGAAGGAGCAGGAGAAATGTTTCGTGTTACCTCCCTGGATATGGCAAATCCTCCGCTTACAGAAGACGGTAAAATTGATTTCAAACAAGACTTTTTCGGAAGATCTACTAACCTTACCGTTAGCGGACAACTTGAAGGAGAACTTGCTGCAATGGCTTTAGGCGAGATCTATACATTCGGTCCGACATTCCGTGCAGAAAATTCTAATACCACTCGCCACCTTGCCGAATTTTGGATGATAGAACCGGAAGTGGCGTTCAACGACCTGAAAGATAACGCACTACTTGCAGAAAGTTTATTGCAATTTGTAATTCAATACACGCTTGAAAATTGTGCGGATGAATTAGAGTTCTTAAAGAACCGT